>JAIYDP010000304.1 GCA_027487435.1 Verrucomicrobiaceae bacterium
AATGGCACTTCAGGCGTCTGGTGGGGCATTCGTAAACTTCCGAATGGCACTTCAGGCGTCTGGTGGGGCATTCGTAAACTTCCGAATGGCACTTCAGACGTCAGGTGGGGCATTCGTAAACTTCCGAATGGCACTTCAGGCGTCTGGTGGGGCATTCGTAAACTTCCGAATCATATTCAGCGTGGTTCGAGGCCTAGCAATGCGATAGCCCAAGTCTTACTTGCGAACGTCTAGGCCATCCACGGCGGGAATGGAAGCCCGAATTCAAAGAAGGACGTTGCCCGCCGTTGGATGCGCTGGCTTGTTCTCCATCTGTTTCTTCTTGGGGGCAGCCCGCCTCACCAGAATCTCCACCATGGTCTTTCTGGCTCAGAATTATCATCTCCGGTGACTCGTTGATACCACCTCTCATGTTCTTCCGCATCATAGCCAAAGCCAGCAGCCATGAAAAGATCTCGCCAATCTACCTTCGCAAGCTCAAACGCATTGTCCTCGGTGCTAGGGTTCTCGGAAACCAGCTTAAGAATAGAGAAGCGAATCCGATCCATGTCATTGGTCTTGCTCTTATCGTGGAAAGGAATGTTGTTCGCCGCCTCTTCCTGTAACCGATCCCCTAAGCGCGAGCGATTGGACTCATCGACAAGGATAGCCAGCAGGCGGTTCACTCGTTTGGACAGAGGTATTGCCATTTTTTGGAGAACAGAAATTATTCGTATCCACCCGCAGTGTCATATCACTGTAGAAACGGGCGGGGGGACTTTTGATGAATTTAGCGATTTTGCAAGATTATTTAAAGAATTGGAATGATATCACGAGGAGAAACTTGGGGGAGGTATGGCGGGGATTCTTTGACTGATATGTGGACGTGTGAAGTGAGCAGTGAGCACCCTAGATCGTTTGGGTGGAGCGGCGTTTGGCGCTGGTGCGGAGGGCGAAGAAGATGCCGGTGGCGGCGATGACGAGGAAGCCGATCACTAACACGCGGAGGATGCGCATGAAGGAGGATTTGACGGTCTTGTCATCTACCGTGAGAGCGGTGATTTCGCCGGGGACTCGGCGCAGGATCAGTTTGTCGCCGATGACTTCACAGGCGGTGAGTTGCTGGAGAACAGGGCCGAAGACGGGGTCTTTTTGCTGGTCGATACCGATGCGGTAGGGTGGGATTTGGGCGATGAACTCTGCGGCTACGGGAGCTTTTGTGGCATCGAGTTTTTCGATTTGCAGGGAGACGGATTTTTCTGCGAAGGTCGGGCGGAAGGTGGCTTGGGCGTTGAGGTAGCGGAGGGTGTTGCTGCCGGGCATGCCGTTGATGGCGCGGCTGTATTCGGTAATGATTCTACCATCGCGTAGTTCTTTGACGGAGCATTGCGCGGCGAGATCTTTGAGAATGGGGGCACTGACGAGCAGAAAGTTCAGGTCTTCTTTGCTCAGTGCAAGCGTGTGGGTTTGGTCGGGCTTGGCCAATAGCTCATTGCGGAAGGCTTGCAGGCGTTCGTGGAGGGCGTTGAGCGGGGCTTCGTTGCCTTCGATGGCGGGAAGGATGATTTCTTTTTTTTGCGCTTCGGTGAATTTATCGATCTCTTGGTTTTGTCGAATCAAGGAAAAGATGGCCATGCCGATGACCAGCAGCGCCACGGAGGCGATGACGATCATGATGATGCAACCGGCGAAGGGAGAGCGCTGTGTGGTAGCTGGTGTGGGAGAAGACATGGTGAAGGATGAATTATGAAGGATGAATTATGAAGAGTGAAGATTATTTAGGGAAGGAGGTCGTGGGTTACGATTTGGGCGGGGAGGGTTTGAGTGTGGGCGTGGAGTTTTCTGCCGGGGTAGATGGAGGTGTGGATGCCGGTGTGGACGTGGTCGCCGATGATGGTGCCGAATTTGCGACGTCCGGTATCGATGAGTTGCCCTTGATGCATGGTGCGGTGGGTTTTTCCATCGTGGCGGAAATTGGAGGTGATGGTGCCGGCACCGAGGTTGACTTTGTGTCCGATAATGGAGTCGCCGACGTAAGAGAGGTGGCCGATGGCGGTGTGGGAGAGGATGAGGGAGTTTTTGACTTCGACGGCTTGACCGATGTGGCAGTGGGAACCGATGGATGTGTTGCCGCGGATGTAGCAGTTGGGGCCGATTTTGCAGTTTTCGCCGATGATGGCGTTGCCCTCAATGAAGACACCCGGGAGGATTCGCGTGCCTTGGCCGATGTGGACGATGCCTTCGATGTGGGCGGCGGGGTGAACTTCGCCGTGGATTTCGCTGATGGTGAGGTTGCCTACGTGGTCTTCGTTGGCTTTGAGAAGATCCCACGGGTGCTCGATGAGGAAAGAACTGGTAGCGGGATACGTGTGGCTGTCGGGTTCGCGATTTTTCCAAGCAAGGGGCTGGGCTTGGTCATCGATGAGAGTTGTGGCGGGGCTGCTTTGAAATGCGCAAAGATCTATGGCACTAAGCCACGCGTGGGGGTGGCGGTTGATTTCTGCTGGCCATGGGTGCTGGTGCAGGGGGACATTGCCGATGGGGAAATGCTCAGGGGATGTGGAGAAGAATTCGCGCATTTTTGAAGGATGAAGGATGAAAGTTGGCTAGAGTTGGGATTTTATGCCGTCGAGGAGGGCGGTGGCGAGTTTGGCGGTCCAGTAGCGAACGGTTTCGGGGTCGCGGTGCTCGACCATGACGCGGGCTTTGTTTTCGGTGCCGGAGTAGCGGATGAGGTGTCGCCCGTCTTTGCCGAAGGCGATGTCGGCTTCGGCGAGGAGTTCTTGGAGGTGGGTGAGGGTGGCGAGGTCTGGTTTGGCGGGGACGTTGAAGCTTTCGAGTTTTTGGGGGTATTCTTCCATGCAGGTGGCGAGTTCGTGGAGGGGCTTGCCGGTTTCTTGCATGACGCGGAGGACTTGTAGCGCGGAGAGGATGCCGTCGCCGGTGGTGGCGTGGTCGGCAAAGATGAGGTGGCCGGAGTTTTCGCCGCCGAAGGAGTGGTTGTCTTTGCGCAGGGCCTCGATGACTTGTCGATCGCCGACGCCGGTGGTGATGACGTGGATGTTCGCCTGAGCCATGGCGGCGTGGAGGCCGAGGTTGCTCATCACGGTGACGGCGATGGTGTCGCCACGGAGTTCACCGCGCTGTTGCAGGGCGAGGGCGGTGAGGGCGATGATGCGGTCGCCGCTGACAACGTTGCCATGAGCATCGGTGAAGATGACGCGGTCGGCATCGCCATCGAAGCTGATGCCGAGGTCGGCTTGGTGCTGGGTGACGAGGGCGGCGGCGTGCTCGGGATGGAGGGCGCCGCAGTTGTCGTTGATGTTGATACCATCGGGCTGGGTGGCCATGGTGATGACTTCGGCACCGAGTTCGCGGAAGATCAGCGGGGCGACGAAGTAAGAAGCGCCGTTTCCGCAGTCTATGACAATTTTCAGGCCACGGAGGGAGATGTTATCGGCGGTGTATTTGGCGAACTCGATGTAGCGGCCGCGGGCGTCATCGATACGGGTGGCTTTGCCGATGTGGAGAGGCTCGACGTGGGTTTCGGGTGGTGATGGATCGAGGATGTAACGTTCGATGGCGTCTTCGAGATCGTCATTGAGCTTGTAGCCATCGGGGCCGAAAATTTTCAGGCCATTGTCCTCGAACGGGTTGTGGGATGCGGTGAGCATAATGCCCGCGACGCAGCCCATGGAGGTGGTGAGGTGGGCAACGGCGGGGGTGGGCAAAGGGCCGACGAGCAGCACATCCATGCCTGACGCGACGAGGCCGCTGGTGAGCGCGGTCTCAAGCATGTAGCCGGAGATGCGGGTGTCTTTGCCGATGATCACGCGTTGGCGTGGTTTGTCAGGATTCGCGAGGACGTGAGTGATGGCTTGGCCAGCGCGTAGTGCGATTTCTGGAGTGATGGGGTATTGGTTCGCCTTACCTCGTATGCCGTCTGTGCCGAAGAGTTTCATCGTGCCAGTAGGTAGCGTTTTTGGATGCGGATGGCAAGAGAAGGTTGTTTGGGGGGGAGAGCGAGCGGGGAGGTTTTTATTTTTTGATGAATTGGGCGATGGTGGTGTCGTTGGTGCCGGCGGCCCAGACGTGGCGGAGGAAGTCGGCAGGGTGGATGTTGCCGTGGGTGAGGAGGAAATTGCGGTCGCCGCCACAGCCGTACATGATGTCGGGGTCGAGTTCGCCGCGGAGTTTGGCGCGAGCTTTGGCGAGGATGCGGGGCAGGTAGGCCATTTCTTCTAGTGTGTCGCCAAAGGTAGGAAGATCGCTGGGTAGGAGTCGTGCGGTAGAGGGGATGCCTTCTTGGACGACGAGAAAATAATCACGGCGCACGGCGGCGATGAGCAGCGCTGTGGATGCCGAGGGGGCACCGTAATCATTGAGGTCTTCGATGAAATCGTAAAACTCGCGCTCGCCATAACCGATGGAAGCAAGGAAAGTCAGATCCTCTTCGGTGTAGTACGAGTGATAGTCGGTGTTGCCTGCGGCGTGAAGGGCGAGGCATTTGGCGTGAAGTTGTAAGAAGGTTTCGTCCCACATGGGTATTGGTCTTTGGTTGGTTATTGTGTTGAGAGGTTAGATGACAGAAGTCGTTTGCTCGTGGAGTGCCTCGAGAACTTGTGGAGGGATGGGGGAGGGATCGGGGTATTCGTAGATTTCTTTTTTGTAATTGCGGAGAATAACGCGTCCGTGTTGCTGGCTGACGATGTATTCGGGGTTGAGGGGGATTTTTCCGCCACCATTTGGGCCATCGATGACGTACTGCGGTATACCGTATCCTGTGGTGTGACCGCGGAGTTGTTCCATGATTTCGATGCCGCGTCCGAGGGGGGTGCGGAGGTGGGTGGAACCTTGGATGAGGTCACATTGATAAAGATAATACGGTCTCACGCGGCAAATGAGGAGCTTGTGGATGAGGGCGCGCATGACTTCTGGGTTGTCATTGACGCCCTTGAGTAGCACGGATTGATTGCCCATGGGGATGCCGGCATCGGCGAGGCGATTGAGTGCGGCTTGCACTTCCGTGGTGATTTCGTGCGGGTGATTGGTATGGATGGAGATAAAAAGCGGGTGGAATTTCCGCAGCATTTCGCAGAGACTCGGGGTGATGCGTTGTGGTAAGAAGATGGGGATGCGAGAACCGATGCGGATGAACTGGATATGAGGGATCGCGTGGAGGCGTGATAGGATGCGTTCGAGGCGTTCATCGGAAAGCAGCAAGGGGTCACCACCAGAGAGAAGGACATCGCGAACTTGCGGTGTGCGTTCGAGGTATTGAAATACAGCTTCCAACTGGATTTCGAGGTGCTGGTCGCCAACGCCAGAGACGACGCGAGAGCGTGTGCAGTAGCGGCAGTAGGAAGCGCAGCGATCCGTGACAAGAAATAGCACGCGGTCGGGGTAGCGATGCACTAGGCCCGGCACAGGCATGTGCTTATCCTCGCCACAAGGGTCGGAGAGTTCCTCAGGGGCTGTCCAGGCTTCCTCCATGCGGGGGATGACCTGACGGCGAATCGGGCAATGGGGGTTTTCCGTATCAATGATCGAAAAGAACTGCGGGGTGACCGACATGGCGAGTTTGTTGCCAGCGAGGAGCACTCCCGCGCGCTCTTCCGAGGTGAGATGCATTTTATCTTCTAGTGCCGCGAGAGAGTTGATTCGGTTCTTGAGTTGCCATTTCGAGTCGTTCCATTCTGCATCGCTCACATTTGGCCAAAGATGCTTGGGAGCTGGTGTGAAGGAAATCAGTGATTCGTAAGTAGAAGGCTTCAGCATTAGGTCGCGCAACGGTAACGGATTTTTTGGTGATGTCAAATGACCAATGCAAGGCCGGATTTCTAGGGCGAGCGAGAAATTTACCAAAACTCCCTTGAAAGATACAGCAGGCTATCGTAGTAAATGTCACAGATGCGAAGTATATTTATTGCTGCGAGTTTCACAGTCACTTTGGGCGCAGAGCCAGTGGATTTAGTTAAAAAGGGAGCGGAGGAGTTTCACATGTGGGCATGTTCTGAGTGCCATGTTGTGAAGCCTGATGATGTATCGATCAAATCGGGACCACCGCTATATGGCTTGTTTTTGCGCGACGAGCGAACGCGTGAGGTCATGGACGTTGCCACAGGTAAGCCGACGACCGTCAAAGCAGATCGTAGTTATTTTTACCGCAGTGTGAGAAAGCCCGCAGCGTATCTTGCGATTGCTGAGAAGGGCGATACGAAAGGGCAAGCCTATCAGCCGGTTATGCCTGAGTACAAGGAGGAAATGGTCAAAGAGGAAAGTCTCGAAGCGATTTTCCACTACTTGCGGACGTGTTGTGACGAGAGTCAGCGTGGCCCGAGTGAGGTGATGGGGGAATGGAAAGGCAATGCGACGAAGATTTTTTATGACAATTCGTCCGAGTTGTTAATTGGTTCCAAGAACAAAATTCAACGAGCCCCCGTCGTTGGTGGTAGTGGCAGAGCGATCCATGTTGGATTGGTTAGCGGGGCAAATTTTTCCTTTGATCCACGATTTTTGAGTTTGCGATCCGTGTGGGGTGGGGGATTTTTGAATCTATCGTTAGAGCATACGGGGCGAAGCAAACCAGGGAGTGTTCATGGGACGGGATCGCAGGATCTGCGAGATGCAACACCGCTCTTGACTCCGGTCAATGCTGCTGGCAAGTCAGTAGATTTTGCGTTCAAGGAACCAGACTGGAATGACGAAGACGCGATCATCCATCACTTGGAAAAAGGCGGAGATTTTCAAAAAGAATTAGCGGCATGGGATGCAAACTTTATTGGCTATGAAGCCGATGCTGCGAATTTGCCGACTTTTATGTTTCGCGTGGGAAAAAATACCATGAAACAGACGATTCGCTGCGATGCGCAGGGAGTGCTGACCGTGGAGATGGTAGGCGATTTTGTCACCGATCAATCATTTGTCGTGGCAGCGAACGCCGTCAAAGACGCGACATTTGAAGGAGGTTCTTCGGTTGATGGAAAATGGACCATTGCTGCGGGGACGAAAGCTGCGAAAATGACTCTCAAGTTATCTCCTCCGGCTTTGCGCCAGACGCATCCATTGAAAGAGAATCTTGCGCCGCAAGCTCTGGTGGTAACTCCTCAAGTAGCGACTTTGCCTTCGGGATATGCTATTGAAAACTGGCAGGCACCCGTTGATGATTTTGGGCGGAAAATTTTGTTTGAGCCAACGGCCATTGCCGTAGCGAAAGATGGAACTGTTGTTTTGGGAACGAGAACGGCCGGTGTGTGGCGTTTGCGCAACAAGACGTGGAGCTTGTTTGCTCCAGGCACTTACGAATGCCTTGGATTGGTGATCGAAGATAACAAAGGCGACGTAGTTACGATTGCACAAAAGCCCGAAATTACGCGTCTAACAGATCGTGATGGCGACGGTAGAGCCGATGAATATCGCACGATTTGTGATGATTACGGTTTCCATGGCAATTACCATGAATACACCCATGGATTGGTGAAAGATGCGGCAGGAAATTACTACTTCTCGCTGAATTTGAGTCACTCCAGCAATGAAAAAGCATCGTACAAAGCAGGCGGAGCATTCATGGGCTCGATGGGTGGCTACCGTGGTTGGTCTTGTCGCGTGACACCTGAGGGGGTATTTGAGCCCTATGCAAATGGTTTGCGAAGCCCCGCAGGCATCGGGATGAGTCCCGACGATCGGATCGTTTACATCGAAAACCAAGGGGAATATGCTGGTTCATCGAAGATCCATTTCCTCAAGCAAGGCCGATTTTACGGACATCCCTCTGGTTTGGTCTCGTTGCCGGGAATGAAGCCAGGAGCGAAAGAAGTGGACTATGAACAATGGCGGAATAAGGCAGAAAAAGCAGCGCTATGGTTTCCGCACAATCGCTATGCGAATTCGCCGGGGCATCCGGCGTGGGATCTCTCGGGTGGGAAATTTGGGCCATTCCAAGGGCAAATGTTTGTCGGTGATCAAACGCTTTCGACCTTAATGCGGGTGGGCTTCGAGAAGATTGGTGACGTGGATCAAGGATGGATGACGATGTTTGGTCGCAATCTTGCCAGTGGAGTGATGCGTCCGTGTTTCTTGCCTGATGGTTCCTTGCTGCTTGGGCAAACGGGACGTGGCTGGGTCTCGAAAGGCGGTAATGTTGCCTCGTTGCAGCGTATTACTTGGACAGGCAAAGGAAAGCCCGCGGAAATTGCGCGCATCGCGACAGAAAAAGACGGTTTCCGAATGTTTTTCACCGTGCCGCTTGCGGCAAATGAGGCCACTCCAGAAATGACCTTGCGCTCATGGTATTACACCGATGAATCTCGCTACGGTTCGCCTGAGGTTGATGCAAAAAATCACAGCCTTTCTGCTGTTACCATCGCGAAAGACCGCATGAGTGTGCATGTCAAAGTCAGTGAGTTTGCGGATGCCACTAAGGCGGTGGATCGACTCTACTGGCTAGCGTTGAAGGATGCTAAGAAATGGCTGGGCAATGAAGCACGAGCCGAAGTGGAAGCTGTGATTACAGTGAGAGCTTTGCCGAAGTGATTCGGATCTTAGAACAGCAAGAAGATTCACAACTGATTCTCCTGGTTCCTTAGGTGGAATCAGGAGAGGTCAGTTGCTAGCTGGGCTGACGGGCTACTTGCGTAGAACGATGATGCGATTGGTGTTTGTTCCCTTGATGTCATTATCAATGCCCCAGCAGTTGGAGGTTTTAGTGAAGACTTGGGCATTGATCATCACGCATTCCACATGAAATCCGGCGGCAGTCGCAACGGGGATGACAAGGTCTTCCATCTTGATATTGCCTTTACGAATCTCGCCGACTTCGAAAGCGACGATGCCATTCGGCTTGAGAATACGAAATAGCTCGAAGAAAACATCGGCCATGGCCTTTTGCCAATCTTGCGGTTTGCGCCATTGCCAGATGTTGATGGCTTTGCTGTCGATGCCATTGAACCAACAGCGCAGCCAATTGTCTTGATCGTATTGCACGATGTCGAGAAACGGCGGTGAGGTGACGACGAGGGCGACGGAATTTTCTGCAATCGCGGGAACCGACGAACAGCTGCCGGTGTGACAGGTGCCAAGTGCGGCAGTTTTTTTATAAATCATGCGATCGATTTCGCCCATTTCGCTCAAGAGATTTCGGCTCTTGCGGGCGATCAAGGCTTTGATGTCGCGCAGAGGCGGGACTTGATTGCGCTTGGCATTGATACGCTGTTGAGACACCAGCGAGACTGCTTGATTCGGCGGCAGGGAATAGACCGAAAAAAAGCCGCCCGAGTGACCAGTGAGGCGATTGGTGGCGACCATGCGCAGCCATGCATCGACATCATCAAGAGTTCCTGCTGATTGTTTCTGGAGAAAATAGTCGCGCAACGCAGAGATTTGTCGAAGCGTTTCAGGGTGATAAAATACCAGCAATTCGTCCCAGGTTTCGACATCTTTTGTGAGATCGATTTCTGCTAAGCGGCGTTGAATGTCATCGCGATGAGGCGGTCGAAGGCGCGGGTTGCATAAAATGGCGGAAAGCGGATTGATGTCGCAGCCAAGGGGAACGCGTTGCAGCAGCGCGGCTTCGATTAAGGTCGTGCCACGGCCCATGAAAGGATCATAGACGACATCGCCTAGGGAGGTGAAACGATCGACAAAAAAGCGTGGCAATTGCGGTTTGAAGCAGGCGCGATAGCTGACCTCGTGCAAGGAATGCGCCTGGCGTTGGCGCGAAGTCCAGTATTCGTTGACGTAAACGGGAATCGATTTGCCATCAAACTCATGCTCGAGAACGGTAGTGGAAGAACCGAACTCGCAAAAATGCAGCAATTCCTTGTGGAAGTCTTTCACGGAGTAAACGGCTCAATGGCAGCGACTGTCCAGAAAACTTTCTGCTCGGTTTCGTGGTCGCGAAGTTCTACGGTATCGCCGATTTTTTTGTGAAGCAGACCTGCGCCAGCTTCCGACAGATAGGATACCCAGTTTTTGTCAGGGGCACTGTCCCAAGCGCCGAGGACGCTGATGGTGTAGGAGCCACCACTCGTGTTAGAGAGCGTGACGATGGTGCCAATATTGATCACAGAAGTGTCCACGCCTTTGAAATCGGTGCCACGTGCGCGGGCGATTTCGCGTTCCAGCTCGCGACGGCGGCTGTTGAGATATTTTTCCATGTCCTTGGCGGACTTGTACTCAAAGTTCTCGCGCAGGTCGCCGTAGGATCGGGCAATTTTCACGTCCTCGCGGTTTTGCGGGATGCGTTGAGAAACGAGTTCGTCAAGTTCTGCGCGGCGGGCTTCAAGGCTATCCCACGAGACAAGGAGTTCGTCGTCTTTGGACTTTTCTTCGCCACTGACAAGAGTTTCAGTCTCGGGGCGAGCTCGGATGACACGTGCCATGAGAGATTTTTTATCCAGTTCATTGAAGCACGGGCACTCCATGAGACGGCGACCGAAGTTCCGCGCTTCATTGGTGTCCATCAGATTGACCATGTCGCCGAGCAGTTCCTTGTCCTCGCCGAGCATCGCTTGTAGGCGTTGGGTTTTGCGTGCTCCGTCCGCAATGAAATCGGTTTCGAGCTGGTTCAGAATGGCTGCTCCGACATCGGCGGTGAAAACATTTGCAGCCATCATTTTTCGTTCGCGACAGATCCACATCAGTGCCTCATGGCCCAGAGAGCGGCGCGTGATGGCGCGGCGAAGATAGTCTTCGAGGGCGCCGAGTTCATCGCGAGCATCAAAGATTTTGGCGATCTCGCCCATGCCGCGCGCGCCGGCTTTTTCGACGATGCCCATAAGCTTATCGACCCAATTCGCGCCAAAGGCGGCGGGAAAAGCATCGTAAATTTCCCGCTGACGAGCGGCGCTGAGTGTCGTGATAGCTTCGGAGACGCGATTGTATTCGCTGCGAACGAAGTCTGTCACTTTGGTGAGATCTGTAGGCAGTTCGACTCCCGTAGCTTTGGCGATTTGGTCGCGGATGAGAAGCAGTTCTAAGACGTGTCCGAGATTGAGCTTCATCGCGGCGCGGCAGGTCGTTTCGACACTTGCATAGAGGCTAGGCAAGCTTTCATTGACATCGGAAAAATGATGAATCTCATTGGCGATGGTTTCGAGGAACTTGGCCTTGATTTTCAAATCGCGAGCGGCTTCAAAGTCATCGATCAGTGCTTGGGCAGGAGTCATTTCGCCAGCGCGGAGGGAGATCAATTCGGTGCGGCGTGTCGGAATGATGATTCGTTTGCTGGCGGTGATGGCTTTTTTCGCGTTGTCCCACCACTTTTTGAAGTCGGCGGTAGGAATGACGGGGCCATTGAGTTCCTTCTCAAAGGCATCGAGCGTCATGGCGTTGTTGTGGCTGATCAGAAGATGGGCGGCAAGTTCTACGGGATCTGACTTCGCAAGGGCGCGAAGTTCTTCGATTTGTTCGAGCTTGCGAGCACGGAAATCATCCGGTTGAAGCGATTCGGTTTTCTGGAGGACAAACTGAAGGTCCATCTCTTGGCCGGTTTTTTCGGCAAAATCAATCACTACGATTTTATCGCGAAGACTCCAGCTCACAACTTTGCCGGCACCCCAAGATTTGCTGACAAGGTACGAGCCTGGAGCGACTTGTGAAAGCCGCTGACCTACAGCGGCAGTAATTCTTCCGGCTTCTACCAATTTTGCGACATCTGGATGCATACGCCGCAAGCTGAGTGCTTTGCGCACGAATGGCAAGATCAAAGCGGCTTCTAACACATTTTGTGTATTTTTCATGATTGCCTCTTGACGCTGATGGCGCGGGTTGCAGATTGATTCAGATAGGAATGATGGAACTGGCGAAAAAACTTTCGATCCTCGCTGATGCAGCCAAATACGATGCTTCCTGCGCGAGCAGCGGCGCGGCGCGAAAGGACTCACGGCATGGAAAAGGTGTAGGTTCCACGGGGGGCGCAGGCATTTGCCATTCCTACACTCCGGACGGGAGATGCGTTTCCTTGTTGAAGGTGCTAATGACGAACTCGTGCATTTATGACTGCCACTATTGCATCAATCGGCGTTCCAGCAACGTGCAGCGCGCTCGTTTTACGCCGGAAGAGGTAGTTCAGTTGACCTTGGATTTCTACAAAAGAAATACCATTGAGGGGCTGTTTCTCAGCAGTGGGATCATCCGCAGTGCCGATCACACCATGGAAATGGTCATCGAGGTGGCGCGTCTTTTGCGGGAAGTGCATCATTTTCGCGGCTACATCCATCTCAAAACGATTCCTGAAGCATCGCCTGCATTGATCGAGATGGCAGGGAAATATGCCGATCGCATCAGCATCAACATCGAGTTGCCTAGCGAAAAAAGCATCGCGATTCTTGCTCCAGAAAAAAATATCGCCCGCACCCAGCAGGCCATGGGCCACATTCGCGCGAAAATTGACGAAAATCAGGCCGAAAAGCGCGAAGAGAAAAAACTCGGTCGCCGAGCGAAACGCGACTTCGCCACGGGACAAAGCACCCAAATGATCATCGGCGCGGATGACTCCACCGATGCTGATGTTTTGCTGCGAGCACACACTCTCTACGAGGGCTTCAAATTGCGCCGAGTGTACTACTCCGCCTTCTCGCCTATCCCCGAACCATCGGCGATTTTGCCACTCGTCGCGCCACCTCTGGTCAGGGAGCATCGATTGTACCAAGCGGATTGGTTGCTGCGCTTCTACGGCTTTGGCGTAGAGGAAATCGCCGATGCCAACCAGCCGAACTTGGACCTCGCGCTTGATCCGAAGCTCGCTTGGGCATTGCGAAATCGCGGCGTTTTCCCGGTGGACATCAATCGAGGAGCGCGCGAAATGCTGCTGCGCGTTCCTGGCCTAGGTGTCCGCAACGTGGAGCGAATTCTCGCGGCCCGGCGCTACACACGCCTGCGCTTGGCTGATCTGGTCCAACTCCGCCTTTCGATGAAAAAAATCATGCCCTTCATCATTGCAGCAGATCACACACCCACCTTGCTTGATCTCGATGGAGCCTCCCTGCGCCAACGATTTTTACCGCCGCCGGAACAAATGGAATTGCAGTTTGATAACCCGATCCCCACCGCTGCGGATGTAAAATCGTCGATCAGCGGCGAACTGTAATTTTCACCGAGATGGAAACCGTAACCATAGAGCCGAGCTACGAATCATGGCGGGAAGCCGCGCGCAAATTGCTAGCCGCCCGCATCGAACCCTCAGCCATACTGTGGAGCGATGATCAGCGAGAAACGTCTCTCTTCGCCGAACCCGCCAATCGATTTTCCCTCACTGAAGCCACTGCCAAAGCACCTGTGCCGCGAGTTTCGCCCGCCTTTTTGGAAATGGCAGAAACGGCATCCGCCCACACCGATCCGCGGCGATGGGGCATGTTGTATCAATTGCTCTGGCGCATCACCCATGGCGGCGAAAAACATCTGTTGCAGCTCATGACTGATCCGCAACTGCGTATCGTGCAAAACTGGTGCAAAGCCGTGCGACGAGAAATCCATAAAATGCACGCCTTCGTTCGCTTTCGCCTCGTTGGTGTCGATGAAGTCAGTGGCCGAGAGCGCTTCCTCGCATGGTTTGAGCCAGAATATCGCATCGTCAAAATGGCCACGCCGTTTTTCGTCAAACGCTTCGCCTCCATGGATTGGGCGATCCTCACCCCCTACACCTGCGCCCACTGGGATGGAAAACACCTGCATTTCTCCGCCGGAGTCGCGAAGGATCAAGCCCCTGCCGAAGACGCGCACGATGATCTATGGCGTACCTACTACAAAAGCATTTTCAATCCCGCCCGTTTGAAAGTGAAAGCCATGACCACCGAAATGCCTAAACGCTACTGGAAAAACCTCCCCGAAGCTGCGATCATCGATCAATTGGTGGCCAGCAGCACCGAGCGCACGCAACGCATGATGGAAACCGAGCACCTGCCCGCAAAACCCGCACCACGAAATGCCTACCTGCAGCATCTACAAAAACTCAACGAAGCCGATACCGCCAAAGACCCACCCTGAACCATCGCCAACCAGCGCCAACCAGCGCCAACCAGCGCCAACCAGCACCAACCAGCGCCAACCAGCGCCAACCAGCGCCAACCAGCGCCAACCAGCGCCAACCAGCGCCAACCAGCGCCAACCAGCGCCAACCAG
>JAIYDP010000236.1 GCA_027487435.1 Verrucomicrobiaceae bacterium
ACGGCAACGCGGGCAAGCCTATCACAGCTGCAAACAGCTCGAGACCCATTTAGACTGATGAGAGAGCACCCAGAAGACGTCCAAACGGATTGATCCGTGTTCCAGAACACACACCGGCTCTTTACAAACGTGCTGACAGCATCAAGCCTGATGCTACCACCGACGGACGGGACAGTAGGAACAGTGAATAAAATTCGCGTCGGGAGTCCGAACAAGGGTATGGATTGGGTAGAGTCTGCTGAAAAGAGTGATGGGCTGAGGATTGCAGTCAAGAAAAGGCTTGAAGCAGAGGGTTGCGAGATGCTTGACACAATCAACGTTGACACTATATCCACGGTGGCTGACGTTGATATCATCGTAGCAACATCCCCAGAATACCCTGACACAGGAAACACGATGGAGCTCGCTCTTGCAAGCGGAAGCGTCTGGCCAAGCTCTGAACTCAGCTTCAATCGCCGCGATGACGAAGACACGAATGAAAGATCTGAAAATAAGGACACATCCCCAGATATCCTTGCTGATGAGCGCGACCTCAGCACATCCCTCATGAGAGCGTCCAACGCTGATGTTGTCGAAATAATGTCAGCTGCCGAGCTTCCGAGCGCACTGAGCCGTGTTGGAGCACCCATCGCCGTTAAAATAGCATCCGCCACAGACAGAGATTGCGTCACAGCGTCCGAGCTTGTGGGGCCTTGCAAAAATCCTGATCTTAGGAGGTTGCATATCGATGTTGTTGCGACAACAGCAGACGACGAGATCAGAGGCGTGTTCTGTGAGAGCAGCAGTGACAGCGACTGTAAAGTCTCCTCTGCCGACGACAACGTCATTGAAGTCTTTTGCAGTGTGGATAGAATGGACAACACTAGCGCGTCAATGTCAGCTGCAGAAGTCTGAAGCAGTCTCCGGGTCGAGTTATTTCGAAATGAGAAAGAGGCACTCAACGAGTTGAGGGTCGACAAGGACGCAAGTCTCCGTGCAGAGAGGATGGTATCAGACAAAGCAGCCACAGAGAGAGGAGTTGTCGTAGCCATCGACAAATTGAATAGAGTTGCCGCTCCGTACAAATCTGAAATGAATATGACGAAGCTCAGGTTCTGCGGCGCTGGCACGAACAGAGACATGGTGGACTCTAGGGACGTTTGACCTCTCAACATAGCTCCTCGAGATACGTACGATGGCTGATAGCTCAGTGGCACATTCGGAGACACCCATTCGCTACAAGTGACGATAACTTCAACAAGCGATGCCCCTGCTGAGCGAGAGGACTGTGCAGCTGAACACGAACCCGAATGTGGTGGTCTGTTCACTACGAAACGAGTTACCGATTGCGATAATGACATCGTTCGACCACTCACGATCAACTGAAGCTGCACACCCAGCGGTACAGAAGCCACCACTCCAGAGATTGAGACAGAGTCAAGTCCATCAGAGATAATCCTGGCTGTACGAGAGACGTCAATCGGGCCGAATGCACTTTGCACGGCAAACGAGAAGCTTGTATTCGGTTGACTCGATCGCACCGTCAAAATCAAGTCAGACGCTGCACTGAACGCTACGTACGAGCCATCATCTGCGGCCACGACACCGCGAGACTGTGACAGCGATGTCGTTAAGATCGGTGAAGAACTTTCAGTGATAGAAATCCTTGTGGTGGCTGAGCCCGTGCGTGAGTCCTTGAAGCACTGGACTGTGATGTCGTAGGAGCTGTTCACGGAGATAACTTCCACGGGCAGGACGACTGAGGGGGTATTTGACAACAAAATCTCAGTGCCATTCGACCATTGGCAGGGTTCACTCGACAAAACAATCGTGCATCTCCAAGTGAAGCTCATGAATGAGATTCCATCTCGAGCGTTGTCAGGATCAAAAGATTGCGATGCATCCAACACCACATCAAACCTTGGCACACTACGATCAATCCCTCCAACAATCACAGCTTTCAGAGGACTTGCATCGACGAAGAATGAGAACGACGTCTGCGAGACTCGAGACGAATCGTTGGCGATGATGCCCTGCAGGATGACCGTGTAGGAGCTTCCTGCAGCGAGAGCATTGGGAGGGATGTTGAGAAGGGGTCCACTCACTGCCTCAAGAAGACCAGGAGGGAATGCTGAGCTCGATGTACCTCCAAGCCATTTAAACGTCATTTCGCTTGGGTTGGTGTCGCATGTACTGAAGGTCGCTGAAGCACGAAGGATCACTCGATCTGAGCGCGTGTAGAAGTCTGAGCCTGAAATCAGAAGCGTAGGTGCAGGCTGCGCCAGTCTTGACACATTGAACGCAAATATAGAAGAACCACCAAGGAAATTTTGAACCTCGACCGCAAAGTTGTATTCAAAATCAGCCGCACTTGAGAAATCTGAGGGTCGAAGTATCATGTTTCCGGAGGAAACAGAGGTCAGCCTGTTGTTCAAACCCCCGTCGTTGAGGCATCTCCAACGGAAAGTCAGCGGTCTTGGGGATGAACCAATGAATGCAACGGCAAGAATGTCACATGAACCAACGAGTGATGGTCCTCGAACAATACCACGCGGACTTTCTATCGAAATTGGAGCTCGCACAAGCGTCTCAAAAACAACAACAGACTCGGAGATGCGATCCATCGATCTCAAGCCGTTTCGGAACACGAACACGACCCTTCCACCCACAGCTAGCGTTGCGCCTCGCCCTGTTGCCAACACGAGCCTTGACGGGGTCTCCCACACGCAGAACGGACCTGTCCCCAGTTGACCCAACGTCAAGCCGCTGACAACTTGATTGCAGTCAACAACTGATGCACTTGATCCCCCCATGTCCGTGAGTTGGTCAAACACAGCAACCACAGACGTTCCAGTGTTTCCAAACTGTGCCGATGACAGAGCTGGAGGAGCAACATATGTTATGGACGTTCTCGCATTGAAGAACGCATCGGTAGCAAGGGCAACCTCGACCGAAATGTTGGAAATACCAGCATCAAAAGACGCCTGGCGCACTGGGGGTGAAGACACAATGAATGTTGTCGACGCAACATCAGATCGACTAATTCTTGAAGCAATTGTGGTGACTGAACCTCCAAACGTCACGCGCAAGCTACCAACATCCTGCACGATAGGAAATCCACGTAACTCGAAAGTGCTGGAGAACCCTGCAACATGTGATCCAATGCAACCCGACCTGCACAATAGCACCGCTTCATCTAAAGCAGCCACAACTGAAAATATTACTGACTGACTGGAGCTCGAAACTTCAAATATGGCCACTCCAGAAGACAGTACAGGACTTCTGATTCTCATCCGAGTACGCTCAGGACTGCTGAACAAGATGTTGCTGACAGAAGCAATCGAGTCCTTGTTGACTGAAACGACAACGTCAGATGGCGCTGACACAACAGGAAATGACGCAAAGGTTACAACAAAGATATCTCCAGATGCTCTTATGCGAGAGGGTTGCTGTTGCACAGAGGGGATCGGCCGAAAGACTGCCAGTGGAACCGACACAGCCCATGCTGATGCAATGCTATGAGGAACCCCGACGTTTGGCGTCACAGTCAGTGTGAGTGTACCAACACTCGACTGAGATGGAATAAATACCGCAATCCTCGTCTCTTCCGCGCTTGATGTTACTCTTCGCACCGCAACTTGTCCACGTCCAAGAAGCACATCAACATCTCTCGGGCCACGAATTTTGGGGAAATTCGAAATGGACAGTTCAATTTCTGAGGGTTGACGAGCTGAAATAGCAGACGGTGAGGCTGATGTCAGTGAAGGCGCTTGCAAAACAACAAAACTGAAAGTGAACGACGAGGACCCAACAGCAACTATTCCAGTCTGAATACCCAGTTCAACAAAACGAGGAGCGATGAATGTCAACACACGATCTGCAAAGGACACTTGCTGAAGACCTTGAGTAGCACACGGAATACCCCCTACAGCCACAGAGTACTCAGAGCGGAGGAGAGGGAGCGTGTTTCCAAACATAGTAACAGCAATTGTATACCCTCCGGATTCAGGACCAGCTGACGGCACAACCAAAACGTCAGGAGTGGTGTAGTTGTATGAGGCCTCGAGATTAAAAACAGACAAACCTAAACTAAACGTCACCTTGCAAGTGACAGGGCCCACCACAGAGCTTGGCGGCATTGTCGAGCCTACAAATAAATTGCGCGATGAAGATGAATACGAACTGGACACAACCAAGGAAAATGAACCGCAAGTGAGATTGCACGACAGCGGCGTGTTGGCAACGTTAGCGATCGTCAAGCTGATGGAGCCTCCACCTCTTGAGGAGCCTGCGGACGGGAAGATGAAACTGATGAAAGGATTCAGATTGTAGGTAAATTCAAATCTCGCAGAGGCTCCTACCGATGCTGACGAGAGCGTCACCGTCACGCGATTAGAGCTCAGTCCAGACGTGTCAGCAGGCAGCGAAATCAACGCAGACAGGGACAGCGAGGATTCGTCAAACGCTGTCGAGACAAGCCTCCCCACAGCACTTGATCCGCTTAAACCAACTCCAGTCAGAGTCACCGTGCCGTTGGAAGGCGCAAAGCTTGACGGCCAGTTCAACAGAGTCGTGCTCACCAAGTTGATTGTATTAGCAGGTCCGGTAGAGGGCGACACGCGAACAAACTGGGGCAATGGAAGAGAAACTACTCTAAATGACGATGATACAGTGATTCCAGTGTCAGAATTCAGGAGAGAAATGGAAAACACTCCGACAGCTGCGATTGGAGGAAGAACACATTGAAGACGCGTCTGAGCCCTCGAAGAAAAGAGAAGCGCAGAGATCTGGGTAGATGACGACGTTGCATTAGAGGAGCATCGAATGTTAGACAGGGGTGTCTGACTTGAGATAGGAAACCCACTCAACTCGATAGTCAGCAGCCGTGGAGCAGACGATGTGCTTGCAACTGAAAACGACGATGGGAAAACAAAGGACACTGACGGAACTGTCGTTATGACTTCTTCAAAGGTGAAGAAGAAGTTTCCGACTGATGGAATTTGATTTGAGGTGACGATGCCTCTGACACGGTTTGCTGCAGGTACCGATGGAGTGGCCGCTACGATGATGGAAATCCCATCTGCTGACCTCTGAGCTGATATGATGGTTGCAAATGACGACCCAAACTGCAGCAAGACGTCGCTTGAGGATGTGAAGAAGAAGTCCCTCAGCGCTATCTCTACCACTGTTCGACCACTGACGGGACCAGAGCTCACATTCAAGGACAAGATCTGCGGGGTTCGGAACGAGTTCGGGTCGCGGCAATATTCGGCACCACAAATCTCTGTTAAAGGGGGCACTCTCGCAAGCCGCTCGTAGTCAGGAAATTGTCCCGCCCGATCTCGCGAGCAGTAATCAACGTAGTCGCAGGCAGGGACAAAAGAGAAAGAGGAAGCCAATGCGATTGTCCTATTCAGAGTGTCGTTAAAAGACAGGACAATCGGAACGGTGGCAACTCGCGAAGATGCAGGCACCAACACGACGACGATCGCATTGGATCCTGACCGCGACAACGACACGATTGTCACGGGCACTCTGTCCAATGTAAGAGCAAGAGACGATTCCAGTGTCAGATTGGATGCAATTCCAGTCAGCGCAATTGACAGCGGATAGAGACCGGTCACGGGCCCAGCGACTGGACTGACTGAGGAGACAGCTGGAGTGGACAAATCGGCGTATTCCACTTCTTGTCGAAGGGACAAAGAAGGAAAATCAATCGTCAGGCGTCCTGCTGTGGGCAGAGAAGGCAAGATCACAACAAAAGAAAGTACGAATGTTATGTTGCCGTAGTTAAGAGAGAGCAGAGTCAGGTTAGCCAACACGGTGCTGCCATTGAGTAGTTGTGCGTGTGTCGCAGATGGCGCAAGTGATGGACTAACATTCGAAATAGAGAAGGACATATTTCCCCCACTCGCTGCATTGACAGTTCGAGTGGAGATGGACCGGATCATCGGAGCTTTTGAGAGCAGAACGTTGACCGAGCCGCGAACTGAAATTCCAGTGGAAAATGATTGGACAGCCACCTCAGCGCGGCCGACTGATAGTGGAGGAGTCATGAGGGAAAACACGACTGACCGCAATGAGCTCGCTACAATGGACAAGTTCGATGTCGGAATTATGAATTGTCCTATTGTCATAGAGACATCAGCAACAGAGGATGCGAACACAAAGTTCTCAACAGCTACCAGCACATTCGACCCACCGACATCAGAAACTTGCGTCGGTGAGATCGAAGTGACGAAAGGAACAGTTGGGAAGTAGTCGATGCTGAACGACACCGCTTGTTGCGAGAACCCAGATGGCACGATCATGGCGGTGA
>JAIYDP010000002.1 GCA_027487435.1 Verrucomicrobiaceae bacterium
AGATTTAAGTCTGATGAAATTCAGTCGCTATTTGAGTAATAACCCAAGTCGAGTCATACAGCTAAGCGAGTGGTTAACGCAAGGCGCACCTGCGGATGCGGGAGCCTGCATCGCACTACGAAAATACTGCTGTTACGACAAACGCAAACGCCTCAATTTCCACCAAAAAAAGGACAACATTGCTTAACTTGACGCGTATGGGCGTGAGGGCGGCGATTATCAGCCGCGGAGAGGTCTGCGGCCACCGCCGAAGCCTTTGGCATTGCCATCACCATGGGGGATGACGAGTTTTTTGTCGGCGACAAGTTGGGGGATTTTTCCAGTGGTATCGATGATCCATAAGCCGGAGGGGCCATTGCCACTGACGAGAGTGAAGGTGCCTTCGAGAGCTGATCGTGAGTTTTTTCCTTCGTATTCCGTGCCGTATTTTTTGGCAAATTTTTCTGCCTCGTCACTAGGCACGGCGACGAGGATGACACCGCCAAATTTCTTGTCGGTTCGATCAAGAGTGGACGCATGGAAAAAAGAAATGCCATCCACGGGGCTTTTCCAACTCACGGGCTTGACCATCGTGACATCGACGGTGACCTTTTTGTCAACATGACTAGCAGGGTTGATGCGGAGGTAATCTGCGGTGCGTTTCGAGTCTGCGAAACCTACCGAGACAGATGCAAAGGCGAGGGTAACAACGAGTAGTGATTTGTATTTCATAGCAAAAGACAAACCACGGCGGGGCAGGAAAGTTTTGCAGAGAATTGAGAATGTTTTACTGCCGACGTTATCGCGCTGTAGCCCATGCGGGAACTTGATCCTCGAATGTTAGAGCTTCGCCACGAACAGGATGGAGGCAGCGGAGTTTCCAAGCATGAAGAAGCATGGGCGGAGCATCGGTGGGCAAGGTCTGAGTGGCTGCGACTTGATGATCCGCTAGATACGTAGCATCGCCGCACACGGGGAAGCCAAGGTGCCAGAGGTGGAGGCGAATCTGATGCGTGCGCCCAGTGTGCAGCCGAGCTTCGAGAAGTGATGTGCCATCGGCATCGCGATGCAGCACATGAAAATCGGTGTGGCAAGGAAGGCCATTTTCTTCATCGATCTCGCGAGAACCTGCGACGGAGGCGACATCGCTCAAAGAAACTTGGCATGTGTGTCTGTCCCATTGTGGATGTCCTTGCACTCGGGTGAGGTAGGTTTTTTCCATGGTGCCATCAAGGAGTTGGCGTTGCATGGTCGAGCAAAAATGCCGTGTCTTTGCGTAGATTACCAAGCCTGCGGTGTTGGCATCCAAACGATGAACTGGACGCGCCGCGGGACGATAGACCTGATTCATGATCGACTGAAGCGTATTGCGATGGAATCTGCCGCTGGGGTGCATGGGCAGAGGCGCGGGCTTGCGCACGACGATCAAGGCCTCGTCTTCATGGAGGATGCGAATGTCCGCATTGACATCAGGTTCGGCAGCAATGGCCATCGTTTGTTTGTATCGTTCCCCTGCGCGGACGATGTGGTTTGCGGCGACAACCTTTCCATGCTGATCGCGGAAACGTCCTTCATCAAGGCGTTGTTGCCACTCGCTTTCCTCAATGTGAGGAAAGATTTCTAACAAAATGGAAAGTAGCTCGCGTCCATCGAATTGGGCTTTGATGTTGAGGGGGCGAATGTTTTCCATCGGAATGCTGCCCGGCAAAGGCTGTGTGAGGCGCGCGAGATCGGCATGGCGTTGCTCGATGAGTTTGCGATATTTTTCCTCATCGGATTGATAGCAATACGGACAAGAAATGCCGACGACGTAACGAGGGTCGCTTTGATCTTCTTCATCGAGAGGTGTTTGGCAGTGGAAGCAAACGGCGGTAGTCGTCTCGCGCAACGATGGATCAACGCCGACCCGTTGGTCAAAGACGAAGCATTCGCCATCGTAGTGAGCGCCGCCGACTTCCTCGAAGTACTTGAGTATGCCGCCATCGAGTTGATAGATGTCCGTGTAGCCGACCATCTCCATGAAGGGCGCGGCTTTTTCACAACGAATGCCACCGGTGCAGAAGGTGACGATGGTTTTTTCTTTGAGTTGCTCGGGGAGTTGCGCCACGGCTTCCGGGTAGGCGCGAAAACTATCGATGCCGATGGGGATGGCATTTTTGAAAGATCCTGTGCGGATTTCGTAATCGTTTCTGGTATCTAACAAGACAATGTCGCGCCCTTCATCGAGCCACTGTTTGAGGGTAGCGGCAGGCAGATGGCGAGAGGTGTATTGCGCGGGATTGACTCCATCGACACCGAAGGAGATGATTTCTTTTTTGATACGCACCAGCATACGATTGAATGGTTGGTGGTCGCTGTCACTGAACTTGGCGCGAAATGTTTCCAAGCCGGGAATGCTTTGGATGATGAGGATGACTTCCTCAATGGCGGGTTGCGGACCAGCGAGGAAACAATTGATCCCTTCCTTGCTGAGAAGAATGGTGCCTTTCAGATGGCGCTGTTTGCACTCCGCCAGGAGGTGGGTACGTAAGTTCTTGAGGTCATCAAGATGAGCAAAGAGGTAGCCGGAGATATTCGCTACGGGAATGGCAGTGGCATTCATGGGCGCGGAAGCATGAAAGAAGAGAGTTGATTTGCCAAGAAGGAATGCAATCGGACTTTTTCGTCGGCTCCTATTTCCAGCATCGACGAGCAAATGATGAAAAAATAACGTCTTGTCATGCGCCTCCACGCTGCATAGGAATGCATGTCTTCTTTTTCTATCGATGAAGTTATCCCATCTTCTCAGCGCCAAACACATTTTACCCGATCTCAAGAGTAGTGATCGGCAAGAAGTGATTACGGAAATGCTGGACTACCTTGTTTCCCTAGGAGACCTCCCACAAGAACAGTTGGAAGAATTGCAGGCTAGCCTGAAACAACGCGAAGAAATCCTCAGTACGGGCGTGGGCAATGGCGTGGCGATCCCACATGCCTTTTCCGAGCATTTGCAAGATGTGGTTGCAGTCTTCGGGCGTTCCCGCTCGGGCATTGATTTCTCTTCGCAAGATGGTGGACTCGTTCACTACGTGGTCTTGTTCATCTCGCCTCGTCACATTTACCAGAAACATTTGCTGATGCTCGCTGCCATCGCACGAATGTTTTCACGCTTGGAAACGCACCAATACCTCGAAGCATCGAGCACTGCTGAAGAATTTCATCAACTCTTCCAACAAAAAATTAGCCCACAGCGAGTATGACTCCCACACTAGATCCGCTGGCGAAACAAGTCATTGTTGGCATCGACCTTGGAACCACGCACTCTGCCATCGGTGTGGTCGATTCAGGATTTCCGATCTTGCTCGCAGATGAGAAGGGCCATCGGATTATTCCCAGTGCCGTAGCGCTTGATGCCGATGGACAAATCATCGTAGGGCGCGCCGCCTTGCAGCTACAAGGAGTCGCAGGCACCAAAGTTTGGACCAGCATCAAGAGCCAAATGGGTCGTAGCCATCAGCCCACCACGGACGAAAACCATACCCCCGAACAACTCAGCGCAGAAATTTTACGCGAACTCAAACGCATCGCAGAAATGCGTCTCGGCCACCCCGTGCAGCGCGCGGTCATCACCGTTCCTGCCTATTTTCACGATGCCCAGCGCCAAGCCACCAAACGCGCTGGCGAACTCGCTGGGCTGGAAGTGGTGCGCATCATCAATGAACCTACTGCAGCCGCTCTCGCTTACGGGCTGGACAAACTTGCCGAACGTAGCCGCATCGCCGTCTATGACCTTGGCGGCGGCACTTTTGATATTTCTATCCTTGAAATGCAGGATAGCGTCTTCGAGGTTCTCGCTACCCATGGCGATACGCGGCTTGGTGGCGACGACGTTGACCTCGCACTTGCCCAACACATTGCTGCACATTCCTCCATCACTTGGGATGAACTACCTCATTCATCACAGCAGCAGTGGTTGCGTGAATCATCGCGCATCAAATGCCTGCTCTCCGACTATACCGAGGCCACATGGCAAGATGACGCACGCGGCATTTCTCTAGTCATCACCAGAGAGCTTCTCGAATCCTTGATGCAGCCGCTCATTGCCCGCACGATTCAATGCTGCCAGAAGGCCATCAACGATTCTCGCAGTTCCATCCAGGAAATATCTAACGTGATTCTCGTCGGCGGCAGCACCCGCATCCCCGCCGTGCGCGATGCCGTAGAGCGATGCTTCGCACGCAAGCCCGATCTCTCGCAACACCCCGATGAAGCCATCGCCCTAGGAGCCACCATCCATGCCGGAGTCCTCAGTGGAGCCTTGCGAAAAATGACCCTGCTCGATGTCACGCCGCTGAGTCTCGGCATCGAGACGCTCGGGGGACTCATGAACGTCATCATCCCACGCAACACCACCATCCCCTGCAAAGCAGGTGAAATGTTCACCAACGCCGTAGCGGGGCAGCACCTGATGAAAGTCCGCATCCTCCAAGGCGAGCGAGAAATGGCGCGCGATAACTGGGAACTCGGCCTCTTGCAGGTGAGCTTTGAGCCAGCACCCAAAGGCCAAGCGCGTGTCGGCATTCAATTCCGCATCGATGAAAATGGCATCCTAGAAATTCTCGCCCGCGACGTCGCTACCGGACGCGATGAAATCATGCAAATCCACCAAGCCGCCGTGGATGTCAGCGATGAAAACGTCGAGCGCATGATTTCCGCATCCGTAGATCACGCCTTTGGCGACATGGCCGAACGCGTCTTCACCGAGGCTCGACTCAAAGCCGAAGAACTCCTGCCCGCTGTAGAGCAAGCTCTCAGCATCGGCGAAACATGGCTCGACGATGAAGAAAAATCCAGCATCCATTCCGCAGCCGCCGCCGTGCGCAGTGCCATGGATCGCCACGACCACATCGCACTCAAAACTGCCGTGCAATCGCTAGACAAAGCCACCGAAGCACTCGCCGCCCGCATCGTCGAGCACGCCATGGAAAACCTCTAAACGCCAGCCAAGCTCGATTGCCTTCGTTCTTGCGGAATGCACCCTACCGGCTTCCTCTCAATTTCTTGCACTCACCTTTTTTCCTTGTATTCTGCGGTAAAATCGCCAATCTATCCATCGAGATTTTGGTATGGTTAACAAATTTGAATGGCGTAACGACCCATCGTCCTATCTCGCCGCTAAGCGCGACTCTTACGCTCTCAGCAACACGACCGTCAGAATTACCGACCCAACGACCCAACGCCGCCAATTCCCATGGCGGCATTTTTATGCTACAGGACACAAATGCTCCCACCCAGCGGATCAATGTCCCGCCACAGAAAGGAAAAGTCCGGCCTCGCAACAGAAATGTCCTGCCACAGAACATTGATGTTTTATCCCGAAACACTCATGTTTTTCCGCCACTCCCACCAAGCGGACTTACTAAGCCATCTACCGCGTCGGCGACCACCAAGTCGGCCAATGGAGAGCCGAGGTCAGCGTCATCGTCGGCGACTAAGCACCCTCCATTTCCAAGCAGCCCCAGTCTCCTGGGGCTGCTTTTTCCCTTTCCTTCACCCGATACAAACGTTTCAGCACCATGAACGATTCATTCGCGCTCAGATTCCACAGCCTCTTACGAGGTCTCATCCCGGCGATCTTACGTTGGGCGTTTCCCCTGCTTTCCCAAGCTACCCAAGTCTTTGAGCCAGTGTAGGGATTGGTGCGTGCTCTTCGAACTCCCTCCACCAAACTCATTCAGGGCAGCTACGGGGATTTCTATGGGACGACTCGAGGAGGTGGCAGCAGCGGTAACCGCACGGTGTTCCAGATGACCTCCAGCGGCACGCTCACCACCTTGGTACATTTTAACCTAAATTCAGCAGTTAGAACCACTTATCTCAGATTTGACTGATAAATAAAGGCAATGAGGCTCAGTAGATTTTCACCCATTGGGTGAATGAAGTTCGTTGGCTGGAAATCTTTGCAAGTCATTGATAGAGAAAGAAAAAATCAGTTTTCATGCCAGTCAAATCAGTGGTTCATTTGAACTTAATTCTATTTCAACTGCGGATTCTAGGTTTAACTAGAGCAATGGTCGCTATCCCACTCGGCCAGAACGCCGCCTTTGATGCTGACTGGAACCTCGACGGCATCCCCAACGGCGATGGGAAGATCGAGTTCTTGTTCACCTTGCCAGATGATGCGGCGTAAGCATAAAGTTTCCACACCTTTTTTCCCATACGTGCATTTTCGGCGTGTGGGAAAAACGGAAAAGTCAGGGATGAGCGTTCCCATGCAGAGCGAGGAACGTTTCTGGAGAAAGAGCAGGAACCGTACTGGGGGCGAAGTCACGGAGGTTGCGCGTGATGATGTAGTCCGATTGATCTGCCTCTGCACAAGCTACCTGCAAGGCATCTTCAAAGTCAGTGAGCGAGTAGTTCCAAGCCTTGAGGATATCACGTTTTCCCACTGTGGGTACGTCGATGAATGCCAGCAAATCATGGAGCATGTCCCAGGTTTGCTGATCCGTATGACTCTTGCTGTAGTAGTAGCTCACTGTGGGGAGTGTCTGCCAAGCGACCAAGCCTTGGTGGGAACCCGCTTCGCAGAGATTCAATACTTCCGTGCTGGCGGCTTTTCCGGCCCGGTCGGACAAAAGGACATCGAGCAGGATATTGGTATCCAGAAGTAAGCGCATATCACTTCACGTGCTTGGTGTTGATGTGGGAGAGAATTGTGTCATCTGGGTCGGAGACTTTTGCCATCGAGTTGCCCCATTTGCTAGTGAAGCTGGATTGGGCGGTCGCTTCCACATGCACAGGATCGGGTGCGGTGCGAATGACACGGGTGATCATCAAAGCCCCATTTTTCGCCACGGCGCGCAATACGAACTCTTCTCCTTCATGAAGTTCCAGATCGTCGGGTAATATGGCTGTTGTGGTCATGGCAATATTTACTGCGTGAAAAGTATCGCAATTAGGGCGAATGACAAGCCGAATGATAGCAAAGTCAAATTCTAAATAGCCCTGAGTGCCACGATGATTTGCGTAGAATTCCTATGTCGCAAAGGCAGTGGATTCATTTATACGCCCATGCGCTCAAGCACCTTGGCTCCCGACTCCCGACTCCTTCGTCGCGATGAGCGGAACTCCCGTGGTGACTTCCATTGATGCCAAATGGGAGCGGGTCGTGGTTCGAGAATCCGCGAATCCAGCGACTTTGCCCAAGTCCTTCGCCATGGTGGAAGTTCGACTGCCTTGATCTAGAATCGAAAAGGCCTTCCCTTCCCTGCGCCTCAAGTCATGGTGAGAGAGCAGGGTAGATCGAGTTCCTGTGCGCCAAGCCATCATCCGCATTCCCCATAAGCACGCATCTCTGCCGCCTCCACCTACCTTGCATGCTTTTGCAGCAGCCGCAGCTTTGCCAAGGCCGAACCATCGTTGATGCACTCCGTAGCGATTTCTAAGCCATCGTCAATATGATCCGAGAGGCCGCAGCAGGCCAAGGCGGTCGCCGCGTTGAGCAACACAATGTCCCGCCGTGGTCCAAGTTCTTTGCCGCTCAAAACATCCTGCAAAATCCTTGCATTCTCCGTCGCGTCGCCGCCGCGCAGGTGTTCTTCCGTGGCAGTCGGTATGCCAAAGTCCGATGGCTGGACCTCCTCGTCCTCCTGATCTTGATAGCTGCCCGCCTTGCAAATCCTCGTCGGCCCCATGGTGCTGACTTCATCCAAGTGCCGACCATCCGCGGTGCTGCCGCTCACCACCCAAGCGCTGTCGCGCCCTAGGCGTTGCAAAATTTCCGCAAACACGGGGCACAGATCACGGGAAAACACTCCCACCATCTGGCACTCCGGACGCGCTGGGTTCAGCAAGGGGCCGATCATGTTAAAGATTGTGCGGATTTTCTTCTCGCCTAACAATTTTCTCGCTCCCGCCACCGCCTTGAAAGCGGGATGATACATCGGCGCGAAGAGGAATCCCAGGCCCGCCTCGCCTACGCAGCGACGAAAGTCATCCGCACCTAGATCGATCTTGATGCCTAATGCTTCTAGCACATCTGCGCCGCCCGACTTCGATGTCACGCCGCGATTGCCATGCTTGACCACCACGCCGCCTGCCGCTGCCACGACGAACATGGCGGTTGTTGAAACATTGAACAAATTCAAATGATCGCCACCCGTGCCGCACATATCGATGCTAGGCCCCTCAAGTTCTAACAAATGCAAATGTGGATTCACTGCTCGCGTCAGAAATGTTTCTACGAATCCCGCAATTTCCATCGGTGTCTCGCCCTTCCTCGCTAAGGCTTCGAGCAACTCAGCTTTTTTTTCTGTCGATGCTTTTTCCTCTAACAAATACTCTGCCGCGGCCTCGATCTCGCGCATCGACAGGTCTGCCCCAGCTTCCAAATGATTGATCAAATATTCCATGGTATCGGCTGGAGCCTATCACAGACGCTTCCCATCGCACAATCAGTAATTTTGACCACATCAGCATCAAGCTTTCCCAGAACGATTCTACGAAACTTCAGCGATAGGACAAATCCATGCGAAGGAGTGTGATGGCGTGAAAATAACCAAAAAATGCCGACTTGCGCCAAATACCCTCGCGCAAAATCTGAAAAATATAACACAGCAAATGATTGGGGAAACAACAAGGCTGAGAACAAAATTTCGAGAATCCGCCTCAGCGAAAATTCTTTTTGTTGCGGATCATAAGAAAACGTGTCATACTCGACTTGCGTTTGCGCGCACCAATCAATCATTTGAACGTATTATGTCCAATTTTCGAATTCCTTTTAACCGAGTGGACTGGATCACCAGTTCTTTCCTCATCGGAACAGCTCTCATCGCGTTAACCGCTGCTCCATGGTATATCATCAATTTTGAGCAAACGTGGTTCCAATGGGCCATGTTCATTTTCATGGTTCCCGCAACCGCGATGAGCATCACTCTTGGCTACCATCGTCTGTTTTCCCACCTTTCCTTCAAAGCAAAGTGGCCTGTGAAGCTTTTCACCCTGATTTTCGGAGCATGCGCTTTCGAAAACTCCTGCTTGGATTGGTGCACCGATCACCGCACTCACCACAAGCATGTGGATCATGATGAAGATCCTTATGACATTTCCAAAGGCTTTTTCTGGGCTCACATGGGCTGGTTGATGTTCAAACTTCGTCCTGAAAAACCGTTCGATAACGTGGGCGATCTCTTGAAAGACAAAATGGTCATGTGGCAGCACAAATACGTCCATTGGATCGCTCTGGTGGTGGGCTTGATCATGCCAGCAGTGCTTGGCGGTGCTTATAACGCTTTGTTCACAGATCTGCCTGTATGGCAAGGTGCACTTGGCGGCTTCTTGATTGGCGGCGTTCTGCGCGTTGTTGTTGTTCAACACTCGACGTTTTTCATCAATTCTTTGTGCCACACAGTCGGCCGCCAGCCTTACTCGACCAAACATTCTGCCCGTGACAGCGTTCTGATGGCAGTTTGCACCTTTGGTGAAGGCTACCACAACTACCACCACGAGTTCCAGCACGACTACCGTAATGGAGTCAAGCCATGGCAGTGGGATCCTACAAAATGGACCATTTGGACACTTTCCAAGCTCGGACTTACCTCCAACCTGCGCCGCGTGCCAGACTCGAAGATTCTGCTTGCCGAAATGGGCGAGGCTCGCAAACGCGCCGAAGAAAAACTCGCCGCCTTGAATGCAGCCAATCCTACCATGACAGCTCGTGCGCACTTGGCACTCAGTGAGCTGTGCACCAAACTCGAAGCGAGTTACAAAGAACTGGAACACGTTGTCGCAGAAAAATTGGAAGTTTCCAAACAAACCTTGGTCAAGTGGGAAAAAGAGACGCACGAACTTGTTCATTTTGTGAAGTCATTGCGTTGGAATCCTGCGTAAAGACCTGAGCCAGATTCGCTATGAAGCGCATCCACGGTAGCGATTGCTACACACTCGATAGCACAGAGCTATCCGTTGCCATCACCCGTCAAGGCGGGCACATGGCACCGGTTACCTTCCGTTTGCCTACAGGTGATTTCTCACCTTATGCTTTAGCTCCATGGCAGCCTGCGGATATCGATTCTAGCTTGCCTGATTTGCTCAAAGAATTGCGCGGAGACTTCTTCTGTTTGCCTTTCGGACCTCAAGCGTCCGGCCCACCTCATGGCGACACGGCGAATGCCCTGTGGGATTGCATCAGTATCTCCGAGCAAGAAATGGTTTTGCAATGCGCCTCGGCAAGCCCACAAGCCACAGTACAAAAACAGATCGCTCTTCGTGCTGGTCACCACGCGCTGTACATTACTCATTTGATTTCTGGCCTAGAGGGGAATTATAGCTACGGGAACCATCCGATTTTGGATTTTTCCTCGATGACAGAAGGTCAGGGCCGCGTTGCCCTAAGTCCTTATCGCTGGGCTTCGGTTTACCCGGGAGCCTTCGCTAATCCTGATGCAGGAGAGCACGGGATTCTCCAGAATGGCCAAACGTTTTCTTCGATTTCGGCCGTGCCATTAGCCCATGGCAGCACCATTGATCTCTCGAAATATCCCACTCCAGCAGGACACGAAGACCTCGTGATGATGGTCAGCGAGCCAGCTACCTCTGAGCAGCCTTTTGCCTGGAGCGCGGTTACACTCGGTGAATTTGTCTGGTTTTCCTTGAAATTGCAGGAAGATTTCCCTGCCACACTGTTTTGGATTTCCAATGGTGGCCGCAGCGCGCACCCTTGGGAAAATCGACACACCTCACGCCTTGGAATCGAAGAGGTTTGCTCGTATTTCTGCGATTCTGTTGACGATTCTCGTCTCGCTAAGCTCGCAGAGCTAGGCATTCCTACAACGCGTCTCTTTGAGCCAGATATTCCCGTGCATTTGCGTCTCATTCAAGCGGCAGCGGCAGTTCCCATGGACTTTGGCCAAGTGAAACACATACGTCCTTCTGCTGATGGAGTTGTTCTTCACGGCGAAAATGGCCATGTCGTTGCTGTTGCGATCGACCTCGCGTTTCTCCTCGTAGGTTGATTCTTGAGAAAAATCCTGCGATGCTGAAAAAAATTCTTGTCGCTGGCCTGAAGAATTTTAGTCTTCTACAGTCCTTTGCGACAGAACCATGCGCTCCTTCAATACGCTTTGTATTCCATGAAACCAGCGAAAACTACACAAGACCTCACCACCCGCACCTCCAGTGCTGCATATTTGGTGGAATCGACTCTCGCAGCCACAGGCGGACTGCTCACTCGCATCTGCCATGGGTGCTCACAAAAAAGCCTAAACTGAACACACTACTACTATGAAACTGCACAATGCCATGTGGCCCGGACTTGTCGGCAAAGAACCCGATACCGATCACCCACCTATCTCGCTTGATCAAATGCTCGATATGACTGCCGCCGCTGAGGTGGATGGTCAAAAATTCGATGGCGTGGATCTTTTCCTGTTCCACCCGCACACCGACCCCGATATTGCCGAGGACGATCTTAAGGCCATGGCCGACAAGATTGCGGCAAAAAATCTCAACGTCGGTACCCTCGTAGCCCCCATTTGGCCCGGCACCGTCGGCGATTCCTCCATGGGATCCGATGAGCAACAACAAAAATTCCTGCTCTCCATCGAGAAAGCCTGCCGCATCGCCAAGCTCCTCAATGAGCACGGAGTTCGCAAATATGGCTCCATCCGCGTCGATTCCGCAGAATTTGGTGTGCAAAAATGGGCAGAAAATCCCACCGCCAACACCGCCCGTATCGTCGATACCTTCCAAAAAGCCGCAAAAATCGCTGCCGACCACGGCGAGCGTATCGCCGCAGAAGGCGAAATCTGCTGGGCCGGCATGCATTCTTGGGAAGTGATGCTCAACACCCTCGAAGGCGTCGGCATGCCTGGCACCTTCGGTTTCCAAGCTGACCTTGCTCACACTTACCTCTACCTCATGGGCTACAATGCCCCAGAATCCGCATTGCTTCAGCCGGGCTACACCGATGCAGAATTCTGGCCCGCCTATGAGAAAATGGTCTCCGCTCTTCGCCCATGGACGATTGATTTCCACGTCGCGCAAAACGACGGCACCGTCCACGGCACCGGTTCCCACGAAAAAACTGGTCGCCACTGCCCTGCTGACGATCCAAACGGCAAGCTCGACATCGCGAAATGCTCTGCAGTTTGGCTACAAGGTGCCAGCGAGCGAGGCATCCAGCACATTTGCTGGGACGGTTGCATGTTCCCGAATAGCGTGCTGGAGAGCCCCTCCACCTGGAACACCATCCTCAAGGCCATGCTTTCTGTGAAGAAGGCGCTTTAACCGGTAGGCGAAAAATCCTTGCATACTCTTTACCTGGACACGTGTTGCCTGAATCGTCCTTTTGACGAACCATCACAACTCCGTGTCCGGGCCGAAGCTTCAGCGGTCATGGAAATTTTACATGCTGTCGCCCAAGGGGAATACAAGCTGATTTCCAGTGATGTTTTGTTTTGGGAAATTGATAAAATTCCAGATTTCCACAAAAAAACGGAAATTCGAAAAATTCTAACCTTGGCGGAAAGGTCGATTTCATTGAACTCCGCTATTGCCGAGCGGGCAGATTTTTTGACATCCCTCGGTTTCCGTGCTTTCGATGCCCTCCACATCTCATCAGCAGAGCAAGCTGATGCAAAATGTTTTTTGACGACAGACGATAAATTACTTAAGCTAGCGGCGAAGAACGAAGAAAATGTAAAAGTTTCTGTAAAAAATCCCGTGCAATGGATTTGGAATCAAATGACATGAAAGCAACACTCCATGAAATTAACGCAAAGGCTCAAGCCATCCTTGCGCGCGAGCTAGACCCACTCGAATACATAGAGTTTTTCCGCCAGTATGAATTAGGCCTCGGCGACTACACGCGAGATCGCGAGGCCATCCTTGGCAATCCTAGTCTTGCTACAATTATAGGCGAAATCCACGATAACGATTCCAGCAAACCATCATAATCAACTTCTACAACGATCATTCCACAAATCTCACTAACTACCACTTATGAAAAAACAACTAAACGTCGGTGTCATCGGTTACGGCTTCATGGGCCGCACTCACTCAAATGCACTATCCCAAGTATCGCATTTCTTCGATACGGAATACATCCCGGTTCGCAAAGCGATTTGCGGTCGCGATGAAAAAAAAGTCAAAGCCTTCGCAGAGCAATGGGGCTATGAATCCTACGAAACTGACTGGCGTAAGCTCGTCGCTCGTCCCGATATTGATGCTGTGGATATCTGCACACCGAATGATTCCCATGCGGAAATCGCTCTCGAGTGCATCAAGCACGGCAAGATGATCCTCTGTGAAAAACCGCTCGCCCTCAACGGTGCTCAAGGCGAGGCCATGGTGGCCGCCGTAGAAGCATCGGGACTACCGAACCTTGTTTGGTACAACTACCGCTTTCTTCCTGCCGTCACTCATGCGAAAAATATCGTCCACAACGGCGAATTAGGTCGCATTTTCCACTATCGCGCCAACTTCCTGCAAGACTGGACCATTTCCGAAGAACTGCCTCAAGGTGGTGCGGGTTTATGGCGCTTGGATGCCGCTGCCGCAGGCTCTGGAGTTACTGGCGACTTGCTTGCGCATTGCATCGATACCGCCCGCTGGATCAACGGCGATATCGTTTCCGTCACCGCCATGACCGAGACCTTCATCAAAGAGCGTGTCCACACCGCTACGGGGGAAAAAATGCCCGTTACCATTGACGATGCCTGCGCTTTCCTTGCTCGCTTTGAAAACGGCTCGCTGGCCATTTTCGAATCCACCCGCTACGCTCGTGGTCACAAAGCGCTTTATACCTTCGAGATCAACGGCGAGAAAAAATCCCTCTTCTGGGATCTTCACGACCTCAATCGCCTTGAATATTTCGATCACTCTGTCCCAGGCGACCGCCGTGGTTGGTCGAGCATTCATTGCTCCGACAGCGATCAACCCTATTCTGGCAATTGGTGGGTTCCCGGCCTTTGCCTCGGTTACGAGCACAGCTTCACCCACGAACTCTATGAGTTCCTCAAGTCCCTCGAAAATCCCGAGGCGCCGAAAAACTACCCCGACTTCCGTCACGCCCTCGGAACACAATATGTGTGCGATGCTGTGCTAGAGTCCGCCCGCACCAAGCAGTGGGTCGATGTGAAGCGTTCGTAAGCTCATTCTGATTTCCCGATTTTCTCGAAAACGCCGACGAAATTCTCTTCGTCGGCGTTTTTTACTACAACATACCACTTTACTAAACCAGCCATGAATCATCCCAGCAAATCCGCCCTTTTCCTCACGTGCCAAACCATATCCGTTCCATTCCACAAAAGGATGATGATCATTTGCCAAGCTTTGCTCGCTGCATGCTTCCTCCTTTCAACTACGCATGCTGCATGGGAAAAAGACCGCCCAGCCAAGCCGCCTGTCATTCCGCCCAATCCCGATGGTTTGCCCTTGGTTTTGCTCATCGGCGACTCGATTTCCGGCGCTTATCTGCCCACTGTGACGAAAGAGCTTGCAGGGAAAGCCGTCGTTGCCAAAAGCACTGACAATGGCGAATCCACCGCCGTGGGAGTGATCAAAATTGATGGCTGGCTTGGCGACACCAAATGGGATGTGATTCATTTCAACTGGGGATTGTGGGACATCTACGGCTGGCAATACGCGGCGGACGATCGCTCACCTAAGATGTACGAGCAGAGATTGGAACAACTCGTGGAACGCATGAAAAAAACCGGAGCCAAGCTGATTTGGGCGACCACCACGCCGACGCCACCTAAGCCGGAAAAGGCCATGCTCAAACGCTGGCAAAAAGAAGTCGTCATCGCCAAAGAACTCGAAGCAGAATATCGCGAAGCCGCCCTCCGTGTAATGAAAAAACATGGGGTGCAGGTCAATGACCTTCACGCTACGATCTTGCCGCACGTCAAAGAACTTCAGCCAGAAGGCGACGTTCATTACAAAGCTGGCGGCAATGTGATTCTTGGAAAAAAAGTCGCTGAATCGATCCGTTCCTGCCTCAATTGAGCCATTCTTCCATTGATATTTCAATGATTCGATTTCATTCAGGCAGATTTTTTTTAAAAAAACCTTGCCATGGCAGCGCATGATCTCTAGTTGGTTCCAAGTCAAAAGTTACTTTGTCACATTACTAGTTCCGATTTCCCCGACTGCATGATACGTTCTTATCTCCTTCTACTAACATCCATTGTCTCTGTGGTATTTCTTCCCCAGTGCGCCAATGATTCCGGCTCCCTCAGTTCTCGTTTTGGAAGATCCTCATTCGGGCACGGCTCGAAGGTCGTTTTGCCCTCTGCTCCTTCTGCCTCAGCCCTGCAGCATGCCCGAACCAAGCAGCGCGACCGTCACGGCATGCCTGTTTATACCTTTGCGGAGAGAAATCGCGTGGTGCGCACCACCGCCTACACGTGCTCGGAATCGGATCATATTCAATACGGCTCGAATAACGCGGTGGGAACGACTCTGAAATACAATTCTCGGGCTCGTTCTGCCGCTGCGGATTGGTCATTTTATCCTTTCGGCACCGTTTTCAAAATGAACGGGCATTCCCAGCTTTACGTCGTCGATGACTATGGCAGCGCATTAACGGGAGCTGGAACGATCGATATTTATCATCCGAACAAGCAGATGATGAATGATTGGGGGCGAAGAAATGTAGAAATCAATGTCCTCAAGTGGGGCTCCTTCGAACAAAGCGCTGCCATTTTGTCGCGCCGAACGTCTTTCTCTCATTGCAGAAAGATGTACGCGAACATTCAGCGCCTCCGCGGAAGCTCGTCAACAAAGACAGCATCGCGTTAATTTCCCGAAGAACACTTGCATCCTTGCGTTTGGTGGGGTTTTCCAAGTCGGTATTCCCATCCTGATTTTTCGATGAAATGGGATTCTTCTATGCAGTAAATCTAAAGACTTCGCTCTTGCAAAAAACGCAGTAAGAGCGAGCATGTCGACCCCAATGCCGCAAAAAGGATCATCCCGAAAAGGAATGCGCCGCAGGTCGAAACTCACGACTTCAGGCACAACTGGCGAGTCATCTGACGCAGGTGACGCACAGGATCGCGTCGATGAGGATGAAGTCCGTAGTTATCTCTACGATGTCGTGAAGTTGGCCAAAGAAGAGGAGTCCGATTCCACCTATCGCATTGAGGGTTCTTTGCCAGAAAAGGAGGACTTGATGCAGGAGTCGGAGAGGAAAATCCCGTCCAGCGTGCAAAAAATGATTGTGGACGAGGCGCAATGGGCGAATTCTCATCAGATCAAGCGACAAGCCAAAGGCCTGTGGCGCTGGGGCTTTGGGGTATTATGCCTGCTTGTGAGCAGTCTTTTGCTAACCCATTGGCTCAGTGAGCCCGATGTTGAAGAAGAGCCTCAAGGGTACTTTCTAGAAGAGAACTTCGATGACGCTTTGTATGATCAAGCTGTAGAAGCATTGATGTCCGATAAACTTACTCACACCAAGGCGCTACAATGCATTGAGCAATTCGTTAAAGCCAAGTCGTGGGAAGAAGCGGAGCCGATTTTGCGCGATAGTCCTACGTTGCGAATGAACCTCCGCACGTATTGGAAGCCGAATGCATCGCCGCCAGAGTTGCAGAATGGAGATCAACTTACGATCGATTATGGCTCTACCGAAAAAATCGGCTTTTACATCATGGAAGGACGCTGCAAGGACAATTCGCCCTTCCTTTATTATTTCGTACATTCGAATGGAAAACTCAAACTGGACTGGGAAGCTTCCATAGCACTGGGTGATATTCCGATCAATGATTTGATTCGTTACCCGCTTGCCGAACCAGCAAAAATGCGGATGGTTGCCGAGCGTAGCCCGTACTATTTGTTAGATCTGAGCGAACAAGAATATGAATCGTTCAAACTGACGGTTCCCAGCGAAACGCAAGTACTTTGGGGCTATGCCAAGCGCGGTTCGTTAGCACATTCATCCTTAGAAAAAATGATTCAGCAAGGCGGAATCTTAAGTGAGGGAAAAAGTAGTAGCCGAGTCACACTGAAATTGAATCCCATCGAGGAAAACAAAGCGAGCAATCGCTTTATCATCTCTGAAATCATCCACCCCAACTGGGTTTCCCCCTAAGCTGCGTCCCATGAGCTCTCCACCGACGAAATCAGAATCTTGGTACTCTTGCAGAAACTGTGGGGAACTCTATCTTGCTGCGTCCATCAAAACCATTTGCCCTGCATGTGGCAATCCTCAAGAATTGGAGCGTGCACCGCAAAAGAATCAGGTCATCGTTACCAATGTAGTCGGAAAGAAAAGCATCCTCCGCACGAAACCTGAATTTTTGCCTAATCGAACCTCGGATGAGTCGGATCTTCTAGAACCCTTTCCCGAGGAACTGAGCGAAGTTCAGATTCCTGAGCAAGAAATCCCGCAAAAACCGCAAATTCCCCAAAAACCACAAAAGGCTGCACGCTCTCAGGATAAGAAAACCACACGCAATCTCTTCACCATTCTATCGGTGTGGCTGGCTCTTTTAGCGATTGTTAGCTACTTGTTGATTCACTCTACCGATGATTTACAAAACAATTCTCGCGCCGAAAAAGAGAAGGAGAACGTAAACAATTATGTCCAAGACAGCTTGGACGTAAATTTATGGAATCGCGTCAAGGATCAAATCACACCTTTGGCGGCTGAGTTTTTCAGTAACAGCTCGCCGCACGTCTTAGCTCAAGTTTGTCGCAAGCGCCCGCGCATCATCCAAACTCTCGCTGCGGAAACACTGAAAACCCTCAGCTATCCTGCGGACGCGATTCCCGTCTTGGTCAAAGGCAGCGTCGCTTGGTGTGGGGAAAAGCCATTTGTGGAAACTTTGTGGAAGGACGACCGAGATCGCCTGATTGAACTCGTTTTTGCCGAGGACGATGGTGAGTGGAGAATCGATTGGGAGTCGTATGCTCGTAGCTCCTCGATGCCATGGTCGGTTTTTGCTAGCGAAGATGGTGAGGCTGTTGGCACATTTCGTTTTCTCGTGCGCGAACGAACCGCCGCAGACGCGGAAGATGGCATGCTCAATATCGCTTTTCACGATCCAGCCCTATTTCATGGCATGACTCCTATCGCGCAGACGATTCCCTTCATCATCGATAGGAAAAGTCGCGATGCACGTTTGATTCTCGCGGCTCTGCAAGCAAGAAACGAGAACAAGCCGATCCTGCGCTCCATGTATGCAGAAGACGACTTAGCCAACACGGCCCGGGTTCGCGTACGCATCCGCCGCACGCGCAGCAACGGTGAAGCACAGTTCACCTTAGAAGAGGTTCTCGCCTGCCATTGGCTCGGCTGGGATGAGCCAGGAATTACCTTACCGGACGCTCCCTAAGCCTTTTCTCATGATCTCTAACGGTGCCATGGTCGGATACCAAAGATCGAATGCAAGCACACCTTGGTGGAGCAACATCGAGAAACCATTTGCCACGCTGGCTTTTTTCATCAATCCATGGCGCAAAAACGCCGTCAATGGCGGCTTGTAGATGGTGTCATAGACCATTTGGTGCTCATTGAAGCAGTCCACGCCAATCGGTGACTCATCATCCGCACGCAGTCCTAACGAGCTGGTATTCACCAACAACTGGCACTGCCGCGCCACACCAGCCAACTGATCATCGTCCAGCTTGATGCACTCGCAACGCAGATTCGGATAGCGCTTGCTCAAGCTATCGCGCAACACCACCACCTTTTCTAAGGTGCGATTTGCTAAAACCAACCACGCTACCTCATTCATTGCGCATTGCGTGGCGATCGCCTGCCCTGCGCCTCCTCCCGCGCCGACGATCATCACTCGTTTCTCCTGGAGCGATACATCAAATTCCTCGCGAATGGCCGCAGCGAAGCCTGGCCCATCGGTATTCCAGCCATGGATTTCTCCCTCACGAAAACGCACCGTATTTACGGCACCAATTTGCTGCGCCGCAAGATCCACTTCGTGACAGGCATCTAGAGCCGCAAACTTGTGTGGCACCGTGATGTTTGCGCCATGAAAGCCCAAATCAGATAACTTCTGCAACGCCTCCGCCACGCGACCTACCGGCACCTCCAGCTTGATGTAGCGGCCATGAATGCCTATCGCGTCCAACGCTGGTTGATGCATCGCCGGCGAGGCCGAGTGTGCCACCGGAGCACCAATGACGGCAAGCATGGCCGGCTTCGTAAAGCCACGATCCAGCTCACGGCGCGATGCCAACTGCTCCATCTGGTAAACATCCCCGCTCATAGGCTCCCTTGGGCAAATGTTTCCAAACGACTCACACAAGCTTCCCGACCGAGATATTCCATGATCGCCGCAATGTCCGGTCCGCCGCTACGACCACTCAACGCCACGCGCAACGGAAACATCAACGATCCCGGTTTCACTTCCAGCGATGCCGCCACCTCCGCCAGCGCGGTTTTCGCCGCCTCGCCACTCCACGATTCCAGATGGCCAAATGCCGCAGCTAATGCGGGAATCGCCGTAGCCACGATCGCTTGCCCACGTGCCTTAGCCTCTGCTGCCGGATCGCGCGAAAAATCTTCCTTCAGCAAAAACCCCGCCGCCTCGGGCAATTCATCTAACAAACGAACCTTGTCTTTGACCAATGCCATCGCCGCCGCAAAATCTTTCTCCACGGGCAAACCTGCCGCCTGCGCGATCGGCAAGGCGAGCTCCACAAACTCCTCCAGTCCCATCCGCAACAAATGCTGCTGATTGACCCAAGCGCACTTCTCGCCATCAAATCGCGCCGGTGCCCGATTCACCGCTTCCAGCGAAAACCTCGCCACCAATTCCTCCAACGAGAAAATTTCCTCCTCGGACTTCGGCGACCACCCCAGCAACGCCAGGAAATTCACCACCGCCGTTGGCACAAAACCACGTCGCGGATAGTCCGCCACCGCCGCGCCCTCGTCCCGTTTGGACATCTTGCTGCCATTCGGATTCAGGATCAGCGGGATGTGCGCATACGCCGGAGCCGTGCCGCCTAGAGCCTCGATCAACTGCAAATGCTTCGGCGTGTTCATCAAATGATCCTCGCCGCGAATCACATGCGTGATCTGCATTTCCAAATCATCCACCACATTGACGAAATGAAACACATAGCTGCCATCCGAACGGCGAATCACCATATCCGGAGTATTGGACGCATCCGTGTAATCGATGGTCACTTCCCCACACACCAGATCCAGCATCTTCACCGGCTTGCGCTCGAAGCGGAAACGCCAAGCGCCATCCTCTTCATAGACCCTCCCCGAGACGCGCAGTTGTTGAAAATACCGATCATAAATCGCCCCGCGCTCACTTTGGTTGTAGGGTCCGAAGTCGCCGCCAATGTCCGGCCCCTCATCCCAAGTCAGCCCCAACCAACGCAAGCCATCAAAAATCGCGCGCCGTGCTTCATCGGTATTTCGCGCCTCATCCGTATCCTCCACGCGCAAAATGAACGAACCGCCGTGATGCTTGGCAAACAAATAGCAAAACAACGCCGTGCGTGCTCCGCCAACGTGCAAATATCCTGTGGGTGATGGCGCAAAACGCGTGCGAACTGTGGAACTCATACAGCGGTATCGCAACTGATCCCCCCACCACAAACAAGGATAATTTCTTTCATGCAAAAATCATTTCCCCCAGACCCATTCATCGAAACATCCAGCACGAAATACGTAGGGGAGGAGTCTCGCCTCCCTGCCTCCAAGTCACAAGCAGGATCTGTCTAATTCTGCGGGAACCTTGCGTCATTTATTTTTTTCCATCGTACATGACCCTCTGCAAGTCCGCATGGGCGCGTTTCGTAATCTCGGCTTCATAGCAAAAGGTCGGCTTTTCGGGGGAAACTGCCATGACCGTATCTTTCTTGAGCCAATAGCTTTCGCATTGCTTCAGAGCCCAACATGTCACACTGAGAAAAATGATACCGCTCAGTGTACAGGCGCCAACGACCCGGCGACGCAGACTATACATCACAGCCGGATAAAAGCCCCTCGTGAAAAAGCCTTCGAACAGTGTCCACAACAACCAAAGAATCGTAGGTAATGCGCAAGCTCCCATGAATCCTATCGCATAAACGTAGGAGTTTGTTGCCTGTAGGATGGTTGGCAGCAGGTGCAGCGGTAACAGCAGTAGAAAGAATGCCACCCAGCCTAGCCTAGAATACCAAGGCTTGCGCTTTGGGTGCAAGTCTTGCCAAATTGCGGTGAAATGGCGTGCCAGCAAGCGCGGCAACAGCAAGAGAATCAAGGCAATGCAGAGTGCTGGGTACACAGGGAAAATATATCCCATGCCCGATCCGTATTCCTTTCCGGTCAGCGGTGTCCACACAGTCAATACTGTGAAATAGATCAATGGCGCGACTACGCTGCATAGCATCAGCAGTGCGAGAGAGTGCCATGGCATACCATGCCAAATCGTATCGCTGAGGCGATGCGTCATTTTTTTCTTACGAAACAAAAGGTGATACGGAACTAAGGTGAGCATTAGCAAGCAGCATACAGCGGCAAGGAAGTGCAAAAACACGCAATGTTCTGTGTAGCGCATCGGTTTTAGATCTTCGTGAGATACATGAAGTGGGGGCTTTGTCTGCTTTTGTAGCATTGGCAGGGTGAGTGCTGTGAGCAGGGAGCCGTGATGGTGAATGAAATCACTTTTCGTGTCTGCTTGCATCGTGAGGTCATCATTCAGTTGTTGCATGGCTTGGTTGCGTTGTTTCCAAAATGCGAGCTCAGCGGGCTCGAGAGCCGTGGTGTCGATAACATCGATTTGTTTGTAGAGCGCAGTTAGAATAACACGTGTGAGTAGCACATCCACGAGCGTAGCTGGTTCTTTGGCCGCGATTCGTTCGGTGTAGGCAGTGATGTCGCGGAACAGTTGTTTGCCCTCTTCGCTCTGCATGTCAGCTTTTTGCAAAGCAGTCACCAACACTTCACTCAGGTGTCGATCTCGAAACAGAAATGAAGGATTATCGAAAAGATAAACAATGTTGGTGGTATATCTAGCAAAGCTGACATGCTGCGACAAAATAGGGTAGCGCATTTGGTGCAGGGGGATGACATAGTTTTCGTAGCGCTTGTGCTGTAGCGATTGCCGCCATAAAGCGAGCACCTCTTTCATCGCAACGGGATTGACGATGGTGTATTCATGAACAATTCGGTGTCCCATCTTTCTGCGTTCCTCGCCATGCAGTAATTTAAGTTGCGCGGTTGTGACAGGACTGTTGGCATGGTTGGTTTTTTCCTTTCGGCAAATGCCTTTGCTTTTGTTGGCAGCGGCGGCGGCGTAATACCAAGCGTTGTCTGGGTCGATATCTGCAGCCGTTTTGAGAAAGTCAGGCGGCAACGAAGCGGTTTCACTGAAGTAATGTATGGCATACTCGGCGAAATAGGCGGCGTTTTGCGGATCGCGTTCCCATAAGGCACGGCGTTGGTCGGATGCCTTGGGGCGCGATAGGTCTCCATAGAGCAGGAATGTTTCTTCCGCCGAGGATGTGCGCACTTTTGGCGCTTTGGACACGTCCATGGAAGTTACCGAGCGATATACCATCAACGACACATTCATTCCGTATGTCGTCAGCACCGGATAGAGAAAGCTGGCGAGAGCTAGGATGAAGAGGCACCAGAGCAGGAGACGGCGTTTACGAGCGTGTCGCGTCTGCTGCATCCATTTCGCTGCCGTAGGCAGAGTTGGCGCATTCTCCTCAATGGCTTCTTCCAGCAAGCTTCGGGCGTGGAGATGTTGTTCAGCATTGTTTTGGAGAGGCGATGTCCATGCCTCAATGAGTTGTTCCTTTTCCGTCACAGCGCTCTGCTAGCAGTTGTGCGCAGCCTTGGCAATGCGCATCAGGGAAACATCCCGCGCAGGGCTTTCGCATCGGCGACGGTTTTGACGGCGATGGCCTGGGCCGCCATGCGCTGGGAGACGTTGTTGCGCTCGGCGAAGCTGGTGACTTTGTCGAAGGCGCGTTGCATCATCGTTTCGAGCTTGCTGATGACTTCGCGTTCGTTCCATTGGAAACGTTGGAAATTTTGCACCCATTCAAAGTACGAGACGGTCACGCCGCCCGCGTTGCAGAGGATGTCGGGAATCACGAAAATATCTCCACGTTCGTTGAGGATGCGGTCGGCCTCGGGGGTGGTAGGGCCATTGGCGCCCTCGGCGAGGATGCGGCATTGCAAACGTCCGGCATTTTCTCCGGTGATCACGCGATCAAGCGCAGCGGGGGCGAGGATGTCGCAGGGCTGGCAAAGCATTTCGCCACCATCGATGGCATCCGCGCCGGGGAAACCGCTGATCATGCCGTGCTCGGCAACATACGCACTGAGGGCGGGCACATCGATGCCGCCAGGATTCCACAGCGCGCCGGTAGCATCGCTGATGCCAATGACTTTCACGCCGTAGCCGTTGAGCGTGAGCGCGGTGTGCGAGCCGACGTTGCCGAATCCTTGCACAATCGCCGTGGTGTTTGCTGGCGAGATGCCGATCTTATGCAGGGCATTGGTAGCGAGAAAGGCGACACCGTGGCCAGTCGCCTTGCTGCGTCCTGCCGAGCCCTGCATGCCCAGTGGTTTGCCGGTGACGATGGATGGCACCAAGTGCCCGGCATGAGCGGAATAGGTATCAGTGATCCACGCCATGGTTTGCTCGTTGGTGCCCATATCGGGAGCCATGACATCGATTTCTGGTCCGATAAATGGCAGAATCTCCATCGTGAATCGGCGCGTGAGGCGCTCCAGTTCACCACGGCTCATCTGGCGCGGATCACAAGCGATGCCGCCCTTGCCACCGCCGTAGGGAAGATCCATCAGTGCGCATTTCCAATTCATCCACATCGCCAGTGCCGCCACTTCGCCGAGATCCACGGCGGGGTGGTAGCGCAAACCGCCTTTCACCGGGCCGCGGGTGAGGTGGTGTTGCACCCGATGACCGTAAAAAACCTGCGTGGTGCCGTCATCGAGCCGGATGGGAACGGCAACACTGATGAGGCGCTTGGGCCACTTGCAGCGCTCGCGCAGATCGTCAGTGAGAGCGAGAAATTCCGCGACGAGATCAAACTGTTCCGCCGCCATGGCGAAGACCGGGTTGGCAAGGAGTTCCTTTTGCATGCTGCTACTCTAGCAGCTTTTCGCTGAAAGCAAAAGCGAAGCAGCCCGGATGACAATTTCTTTGCAACAGCCCACACCCATCCCCCAAGAAGTCATGCAGCAGGAGGATAGGCTTCCCGCCTGTTTCTTACGTTCAGATACCTGTTGTTTCATAAACCCGAGATCCGTAGTTCAACGCGAAGCAGGGTGCGCTATGCTTTGCTGTGACTGGGTTTTCACGGTCGCAGTGGCATGCATCCCAAGATGCTTGCCCAAGGCCTGAAATGACAGGCACGGCAAATGATGGCGGGCAGTGCCCTCGGTCAACCTGGGATTTCGGCTTAAATCGAGCACATCGAATGGTTCCTGAATGATCGTATATGCCTCTGTTACTTTGGAAAAACCTTGCAAAATCGGTAAAATCATCAAAGCTCCCCCCATCCACTCCCACCGTGATATAGGCTCACGGGGGGATACGAATAAGAACTGTTCTACCAAAATAATCCCTTGCTCATCAAATCCGAAATCGAGAAGGCAGTCATTCTGCAGCAGAAGAGCTACCAACTACTAATCTGGGTGGCAGATTCAATCCGTAGTGGCATTATCGATTTCAAATCAGCCCACAGGTTCTCTGATCTTCCATCTGCTGCTTTTGAATGGATGGCTCAACACTACGAAAATCTGCCTACTGGTGCCAGATCCTCACAAGAGGATTTACCTCAATTTGCCGCCTTCTTTTCAACCTACCTACTAAATTCATTCGAGCTAGTTCAGGATCCAGGAAAGCGTCTTTATTATTATCCAGAAGACCATTGCTTATGTCCGATGTGTAGCTGGCTAGTCGATGCTCCTAATTTGGTGACTCGAAAAGTGACCACTTCTGACAAGGCGAGGGCTCAAAAAATGAAGATGAGAGCTGTCTCTCGTCTTCTTAACAATCCGCAAATTGACCTACTCTGGATTGCTTCTCTTGAGAATGATCAAGAGCTAAGGGAGTGTGTCTGTCTTGTCACCTATGGGTATGATCTACTGGACAGAATGAAAGGTGTAGCCAATGGCCCAAGCGTTCTTGCTCTTTGGCGAGGATTCGCTTGGACGGCACAAGGTTCCCCTAAGAAGAACTTCATGTTGACAGCAGACAAGATTATGAATGCTCAATCAGTGATACTGGCCGCCAAAGTCTCTAACAAAAACATGTAGAACAAGACGCGACATGACAACCCCTACCATCTGCCCTGTTTCGATGATTTATTCTGATTTGAACCTCAACCCCGTGATCGACGCTCATTCTATGTGGTAGGGATGCATGTGCTCATCGTTCAACATTATAGAATATGGAAAACTTTGTTGCTACGTTCGTCTTCATCTATTCAGCATTCGCTTCGCTCGTTCATGCCGATGTCTACACTCCAACTGATCAGGTAGGTGAGTTCGCTAGGCAATTCGAAAAGGCCTACAGAGCAGGTGATCGAGCTTGGGTTCAAAGCGCGATTGATAAGGCTGGGGTTATTGAGGAAATGAAGGCGTCATACTATGCATCTCGCGGGCCGGAGAACGGTGGCGGGAGCTTATCCGATTTTAAAGTTACAGAAGCGCCAAGCGATTTTAAGATGCCGTCCCTTCCGAGTCGCCATTTCGACTTCCAAATTAAACCAACGATCCCTGTAAAGTATTTAATGATTTTCACGCGCAAGACCAGTGAGTCTGAGATCACAATCAGGATTCCCATTGGCTACCGAGATGGACAGATTTGGATTGTGGGAATCCAAAAAAGCATAGCAGAACCCCAAAGATAGGTTGGAGCGATAGCCTTTAACCTATCGGTTGTTGAACGAGCCCGGGAGTCACGGGGAAGCTGCTCTGTTCAACAAGACGGCACATCCAATAGCTGGTAACGCACCTGTTTGAAATCGGGCTGCCGCTACTTTATTCCCGCAGAAATAAATAAGATATTCGACAAACCAAACCTCGATGCTACAGTAAAATCCACCTCAACCACAGTCATGAAACCCTTACGTTTGAAGTTCATTCATTGCTCTGCATGTGTAGCATTGTATTTCTCCATTGCGACCTTTGCTTCTTCCCAAACTCCTAGTCCAGACCTTGATCGCGACGGGATTCCCAATATTTCAGACCCCGATGTCGATAATGACGGGATTCCTAACGGGCGCGATCGAAACATCGATGGAGGAACGGCCCGATCCGGTCCTCTTCGTGGAAAATTCATTGGCGATCGACTCCCTAACAATCATACCGCAGAGCTTGATATGGATGCCGATGGCTTGCCTGACATTCATTCCAGCGAAACCGACATCGATGGCGACGGGCTTCTTGATTCGGATCAGCAGCGCGAATGGGACATCGACGGTGATGGAGTTTCAAACGGCTTGGATGGTGAAGTCGATGGCGATGGAGTCGTGAATGCGAAGGATCCCGATATGTATGGCGATGGAGCAATCAATGACATTTTCGTTGGTGGCGGTGCGGAGGAGGCTTATGCGCCCGACGAATCCGTATTGCCGATAATTAATTTCGTCAGTGGTGAGCTGCGCAAGATTTTTCAAATTCCACCAACTGATCCTGGTCTTCGTGTGCGGGTTCAGCCCAGCAAGTTTGGCAATTCGGTCACAGGTGTATGGCGGTATTTGAGTTCCGATAACATTCAAGTTTATGCCAATTGGTGTTACTCAGAAGAGAACCCGAAAGATTTGGCTATTGCTGTGAACTACGAATACAAAGGTCCCTACTCGAACAACCCTGAGGATTATTCCAACCCATCGTTTTATGCGATTTCTGAGGAGTCCAGAGTTTATGCGCAGTATCCGCGTGGGCCTTTCACGTTTGTCAGTTGGTTGCCCTTGCAACCTGCTGGTTTCTACTACACAGAACCCAACGAGCAAGCCACAGGCTTTGCTCCTCCCTATGAGGCTTTAAGATCCGCGCTCAGCGCATATCCGAACTTTTCGTCGGATCCGGAATACCTCGGATTTTCTGGCGATCTAGCCACTACCCCCGGCCTAAGCAGCCTTCAGCCTGTGATCAAACTCCAACGCACCATCATGCAGGTGACGAGAACGGGATACGGGCGACTTGAATCGCGGGCGGTTCGCTGAAGCAGCTTTTCTTCTTTCTTCGATATTGTTGACACCAAGCTTGTGCAGACCTTGCAAACAATGTGGATGAAGGCAGTGGTGGGCAATCGTCTAGCCTCCCAGACACGTATTCCTAGCATGCCGCCGCCCTCCTCCCATACATTCCCCGTAAAAATTTCCCGCAGACTACACAATGGTTACACAAAAATTCGTATTTCGATGTATCACATCCATTGTCGCTCTGATGGTGGTGTATGTTTCTTTAACGATTGGCCAAAATTTTGATCAGCATATTCCGTTTAAATCATCGTTAGATGGATTACCTCGATTGATCCATTTGTATCAGTGGCTCTTTCCGCCATGCATACTTACGATCCATACAGTCACCATCATTTGCATTTGGTCGGATTTTCGTTTTAGCTACGTGATAGCATGTATGGGTATTTTAGTGATGTTCGTTGAACCAATCCTCATTTTAGGAATTCTCCAAGGCTTTTGATGCCAATCGTAAAAATCCCTGCATTGGTTCTCCTGGTTGGATGATTTTCTACGGATTGACCCGTTCCATCGGGCTTACGGTGAGTGTATCAGCTCGACAGTAAAAGACCAAAAGCACGAATACCCTAACCCATGTCCTGGGTGCGCCCGTCCCCAGCTTCAGCCCGAGATCCGATGTAAAGTGCCAGAAAGTCGCGGCCCTGCGCAGCAAATGATGGCGGCGAATGGCGGTGTTGTATTTCGGTTTTCGGGATACCTGCTATTTAACCTAGAATCCGCAATTGATGTCACCAATCCAAAGTTTTTCACAACTGATTTAACTGATTTACTGATTTTTTTGTTGGATTTACTATGGATACAACTCAGGAAGTTGAAAATAAAACACACCAGATCTTCACCTATTGGGTGAAACAGCAAACTTCAAAATCCCCTCTTCAAATCAGTAAAATCAGCGTAATCAGTGGTTAGAACTGCGAATTCTAGGTTTAAGAAAAATCTTGCAAAATCGGTAAAATCATCAAAAATCCCATCATCCACTTTTTCCGTGATATACGCTCGCGGGTGGATGCGAATATGAACTGTTCGGCAAGAGCATGCACATGGCGCACAAAAGCGAAATCGCCCCTCGGGCATCGCATCTGGCACTTCCCCTCAAACAACGACCATTTCCCTCCAAACAACGACCATTTCCCCCTAAACAATGACCATTTCCCCCTAAACAATGACCACTTCCCCTCAAACAATGACCATTTCCCCTCAAACAATGACCATTTCCCCCTAAACAATGACCGTTTCCCCCCAAACAACGACCATTTCCCCTCAAACAATGACCGTTTCCCCCCAAACAACGACCATTTCCCCCAAACAACGACCACTTCCCCTCAAACAACGACCACTTCCTCTCAAACAACGACCATTTCGCCCCAAACAATGACCATTTCGCCCCAAGCAATGGCCAATTACCCGAAAACATTCTCCCCCTAAAAACAATAAACCAAACAAATACCATGCAAGACGACTACGCAAACCAGCAAAACATGAACAACACGGTGCTGAACCTACTCGAAAATGACAAATTTCATCCCGTGTGGAAAAACAAAAAACCGGTCGCCTTCACCAAGGCAGCCGAGGAGTTCAGCACCCAGACCCGGGCGCTCACCCTGCACATCGCCGAACAACAAGCCGCCACCACTGGCTATGCCGAGGCGAAAGAAAAAGAAGAACAAGAACTCGAAGCCATCTGCTACGACATCGGCCAAAACCTCGCCTTATGGCTTGAGGAAAATGGCCGCAACGGTGAAGCCGCACAGATCGACCTCACACCCACCGACTGGGATCGTCTCCGCGATGCCGACCTCGTCGCCAAAGCCCACCTCCTCCACGGCATCCTCACCGCCGCCCTGAAGACGAATGCCGCCGAGCTCGAAGACTACGACATCACCACCGCCGATGCCACGCAGTTGAAAAAAGAAACCACCGACTTCGAGCGCATCATCGCCGATCCCAGTGCAGCCATCTCCCGCCGCCGCGCGCTTACGCTAGCCCTACGCCCCAAGTTCCGCGAAGTCAGCAAGCTACTCGGGAAAATGGATCGCCTCATCATCCGCTTCCGCCGCACCCCCGAAGGCAAAGCCTTCACCGAAGCCTGGACCACCTCCCGCATCATCCGCGACCTAGGCGGCTCCGCCCCTGCCTCCCCACCACCAGCCCCCGAAGCCTAATTCCCCGACCCACCCCGGCGCGCCTCACCCGCGCGCTGGGGTTTTTTGCTTCTATTTCAACGATGAAAAAACTTGCAACTTTCCTGCGAATCATCACGATTCCCAAGGCACCGTTGGTAATCCGATTACGGAATAATCTGCCGACTTGCTCGGTTTTTTCGATATGTCTCCTGCAAATTTCAGCTACCACAATCTGCCAGACGGCTCCAGCGCCGTCGTGCGGGAGGACACCATCGAATCTAGCTTCATCGTCACTCTCCAAGCCCTGAAACACGACTACCGACCCGACTACCTGCTGGCCAACCCGCCCTTCAACGACTCCGACCGGTTCCGCAAGGACGACGATGTACGCTGGCAATGGAGCGGAGCGACATGGAAAACCGAAGGTTGCCCGCAGTGTGAACGCGGCGGTGTTCATCAATTCGGCGTCCAGCCCAAGTGCAACTCCAACTTCGCCTGGGTGCAGCACTTCATCCACCACCTCGCCGCGCAGGGCATGGTCGGCTTCGTCCTCGCCAACGGCAGCATGTCCTCCAACCAGTCCGGCGAAGGAGACATCCGCCGCGCCCTCATCGAGGCCGACCTCGTGGACTGCATGGTCGCCCTCCCCGGCCAGCTCTTCTACAGCACGCAGATTCCCGTCAGCCTCTGGTTCCTCGCGAAAAGCAAAAACGCCGACGCCAAACGCGGCTTCCGCGACCACCGCAAACAAATGCTGTTCATCGACGCACGCAAACTCGACCGCTCCTGCCGTTACCTGACTTGCGTTGGCGCCGAAAGCGCCGATGCCGTCATTCAGGATAGGCCCGGTAAGAACGGCAAGGCAAAGTGCGAATGGCGTTTCCGGCGCGATATCCTCCTCAAAGCCGCATGAGTTCGAACGAATCAGCTCAAGACCTTCGAGAGTTAGCTTCTCAGCTCCACTCCACGTTTGTGGCCAATCATTGGGCACATGCAGAGCAGTGTGATGATGGGAGTTACCGAACGGTCTACAAACCTTTTAGCGCATCTAGAATCTATTCGCTGCTTGAGAGAGGTGAGTCATGCCTCACTTATCAACTGTCCTCTGGCGCACTTAAGTGGGTCTGCTTTGATGTGGACATAAAGCGCGAAATACTGCAGCGCGAGGACTATCCGAGCATTAAAGCTGAGGCACAGACGGAGATCATCAAGGTTGTTTCGATGCTTTGTGATTACCTGAAACAGAAGGAAATACCTTATCTGCTCGAATTTTCAGGAAACCGAGGTGCTCACGTCTGGGTTGTTTGGAGAGAGTTCGTAAAGGAAGGCTATGGATATGCATTGCAGCAGAGAGTGCTAGAAGGTAGTCAGGCTCTCACGGCATGTAACTTTACTGTAATTGATCGCTTCCCACAGACATCCCAGAGTAAAGGGCAACCTGGCAAGGGGGTCAAACTTCCGCTCTCTAAACACAAGAAGTCGAGGTTTTACTCATGCCTCGTTGCCGATCCTGATGAGCTAAAAGCACGGATCGATGCTCCGTTCGCCAGACTTGAACCGAATGTCGTCCGTGAACAATCTGAGATGTTGTTGTCCTTGGTTGTCCCAAGTTGGTCGGAAATCGAGCGCAAGTTGGATTTGTGCGAGGAGCATGTTCAGAAGCTTACAAAGCAATCTGCTTACATCAGACAGCCTATTGTATTCGCTCCGGGGCAAGTTCCCACTCTGGATTCGGTGCTGAGCAATCTCGCGGGTTGTGCTTTGCTGAAGTCCGTGGTTGGAAAGTGCACGGCTAAAGAACAATTGTCTGAAAAGGAGAGAGCGATTTTGGTTGGGTTGCTGCGCCGACTAAAACACCCAACAAAAGTCGACTTCGGGAAAGACTTGTTACTCGAACTCTTCAGTCGCCAGCCCAATTTCAAGCCAAACGTCACCGCAGCAAAACTCGCAAACTTAAATCTATACCCGCCTACTTGTAGCTATTTGTCACAGGCTTTTGCCTTGGAAAAGGAGTGCTGCGACGCTCACGCCAGTTGCCAAGTCCAGAAGTCTCCAGTCGAATTGCTTGAGGGGTGCGAACTTGAACCAGACTCCCTTGATTCCCTTACTCCCCAGCAATTCGAAGCAATCCGCGATGCGTGTATGCGCTACGCGGCAATCAACGATGAAATTGATCTTCATTTCCTCAGAGGCGAGATGGAGCGCATCGATGCTAACACTGCATCAGATTCATTTCCTCGTTATCTCGAGACGCAACGGACTCTGGGTTCCTATCACACCTTTGAACGTCCCGAGTCTTCTGACAGAGTCAGAACACTTGTATCGCTTGGAGCCTACGACGCTTTGCTCTCTGCTTGGTTCACAAAAATCCTCGATGGATTGTTTGGAACTGATATTTCGCCCCACTCTTACGGCTACCGGTTTGAGCCAAGCCTTTCGAAATCCAACTTATTTAAACCTTGGTTCCCTCAATGGCTTAAATACACAAAAGCGCTTTCTCGAATCATCGAGGATGGCGCTTTTGATGACTTCTGGGTGATTAAGGTGGATGTTCGCTCTTATTATGACCAGATTCCTTTGGCTCGCCTTCGTGTAAAACTTGGCACGGGGCCATCGAGAGCGTGTAGTGAGACAGTAAACGATCTCGATCAGGAGACTCGAAGCCAATATGAAACAATTTGCTCCACCTTGATAGAATGGTGTCGCGTTATTGGAGGTAGCGACAAAGGTGTTCCACAGGGCCCTGCGTTTGCCCGATACCTAGCGGAGCTTTACTTGCTGCAGTTTGATCACGACGTTGAAGAACTGATGCGCATCCACCAAGCGCAATACTTTCGCTGGGTGGACGATATCTTTCTGATTGCACCCACCGAAGAATCCGCACGGTCAATTAATGAAGTCATCAGAGGGGAACTGGAGGCGCTTTCACTTGAGGTCAACGAAGGCAAAGCTTTTCTTGGAACGGTTCGTGATTATCGGATACGGTTTTACGAATACAAAAATGATACGAAATACTTCGTTGATCAGGTAACTCGCAATTCGCGCACTTCTTCGAGTGCTTTGAACGCACAGGCGAGAGAGGCATTAGCTGAAATAATTTCTGGTTCAGACGGCGCGGAAATACGACCGGAGAACGCATCATTTTTTTTGACGCATCTAAAGGCATGTCCGCAGGACTCGGCCCACGTCATACCGCAATTGTTGAAGCTGGAATACGGGCGCGGATCATTCTTCAAGCACTTAGCTGATCATATCGTCAAGGATATGCGGAGCGTCGAGTTCAACCCTGAAAGGTGGGATTTCTCCACTCTCTCGGGATTTAGGTTGGAGGTCTTCCTGAACTCACTCCTATGGGGAGTTGGCGAGCCTCCGCTGTCGCTCAACGAGTCAGAGAACCTCGCCAAGCTACTAACATCACTCCGAAGCCAGGCCAAATCACCTCTATCAAAGTGTTTGCTGATTCATATTATGTTGAACGATGCCAAACTAGCTGAAGGCTTAGAAATTGGCGAACATCTTTCCCTCGGAGATGTGATCGCATGCCTGCATCAACGCCAAAACGCCGTAATAAGAGACGAGATTCTGCAAAGAGTTCTCGACCACTTGGCGAGCTTGCCGATTGATGAAGCCATCGAGGTTGTCTATATATTAGTGATCGACTCGCAGCTTTCGACAGTTGGCTACGAGCGTTGCTCAGACAAATTCTTAGCCCTTGTGCTTGAACATTTGGAGCAAAGCACCGGACATTCAGGCTCCCTTGCTTGCTTGAAGAAAAGCCAAGAGGGAAGTGGTGAATTACTCAGGAAGTATCATTCGCTCTGCTGTTTGTGCTTTGTTACGGGATCAACCAAAAAACCAGAAGAGTTTAAGAGGTTGTGGTGGGCCCTTATTTCTCTGACGAATGAAATGGCGCAGTGGAGTCCGGGTAAAGCGCAGTGGCTTGAGAAAGCGGAACGCATTAGAGTTAATCAGGGGAACATCACGGCTCTATTCGTCGCAGGAGTTGGCGGCGACGGATTGTGCCCGGGGCAACCAGATAAACAACAGGTATTCAGTGATTACCATTATCACTTGGTTGTGTTTTTGTTTGCCTTGTCGAATCATAATTTTGTCGAATCTTTACCTTCTCCTGAGCAACTGCTTGCGAAGGTGAAAGCTCAGGGAATGGTCTATTTGGAGTGGCTTCTTGAACCAACTAAAGGCGTTGAACTCTACCCGCAAAAACAGGTATGTTTGAGAAATATTGTGGAAAACGATATCACGATACTCAGGCGAAATAATCATCTTTTGGTCCGATATCCTGTGGCTTGCGCCTTTATCAAAGCCCCAGCGCAGCCACTGCCAATTTCGTCACAAGACGAGATCACGAAGCCTGTTTACCGTAACGATGTAATTGAGTTTCCGGCCAACGCTGTTGGGTTAGACAGATTGATCCAAAGGGAGCGCAACCTTGCCGGAGTGATTCGACTCGTTACGAGTATTTTTAAGACGCTGCGGCGATTCCGAGACGAGTATGTCGGAAAGGCAAAAGGGGTCCCAAACGTGTTTGCGGAAGGATTTGGCGTTCTGGAACATAATTTCGAACCTGCGATCACCGCAACAGCCTTGGGGCCAAGACTGCTGGTTACGGAAGGAGCCGCAATGCGTAGCATGCCGAATGAGTTGGAAACTGCGTGGGGGCTACTGCTCGACAGAGTTCAATCGTCAAATCGCGATTTGTTGCCATACAAGCATCATGGCCAGGTCACAGCTGCGTCCGTCAGGACTCTTTTGCCAATAGGTTTGGATTGCGATGAGCAGGCTTCATTTCTTGAAATGCTTTGCGAGGCCTTGCCCACAGACACGCACACTTCGCCGTTTGACATTGATCACGCGAAGTTAGTAGCGGCCGCTCGATTCTCCAAGGAGCTAATTGCTCAGAATGCTGATTTGAAAGACGCGCGATTGCCAACGATCTTTGGTAAGACCGCGGAGATTTATTTTGCAATTTCAGGTGAGCGGTCGGATTTCGCGAAACGGATGAGCTTCAATCCTGTTCAAGGCGCTTCCGACAGATCATTGGGAGGTCTATTGAGAGCTATACATGATAGTTTGGGATGGACCAAATCGCATGCTTATCTCGGCGATCAGGGAGTTAAGTTGCTTAAAGCAATTGAGTCTGATTTTTTGATGCTTGCGCAATCCTGTTGTCCTCCTGAGGAATCCTCGGAGGAACTGCTGCCTGACGCTGCAAGGGCTAGGACTGAAAATGTCATTCGTGCCATCGTTGGGCAGGGGGATGACTATGAGTTGATCGTTGATGGTGAAGTGCTGATCGCGTCCTCTGGCGATGTTGTTGCACCAACCTCGACTACCGTTTGTCGTTTCGGAGGAGGGGCGCGATTTGAGGAGCCGTTAAAGCCCCAGCATTCCGCTGATATTCGGAGATCTCTTGTTTACTCATGGAAGAATGAGAACAAGACGGTTTTATTCTTGGCGGACGATATTATCCGAATGACGTTTGAGATCATACGTAAGCGTTCTGATGCTGTTTTTGGGTCAAGCCGAAGAACGATGAATGCTGCCATGCTGGAGTGTCTTGAGGATCGCCAGGAGCTTTCGAACGCTTTGAGGAGCAGCCCGCATTTTGGGAAGGCTTGCAATGTAGTGCGATGTAATCACTTTACATCTAACCAGATTCAGAGCGCGGAGGATTGTGAGCGTGTGTTGCTTCGCTGGTTGGGGTTGTTTGAGCGGTCAGAGGCTCTGGTTTTGCTTGAGGTAATCGCGGCTCATCAGTCTGTGACCTCAGATGATGTCAGGGGATTTATTGATAATGTCGCGCAACATAAAGAGGATTCTATCGTGTTCTCGACGAAGAGGCTTGAGGATCAAGGTGGGGTGCATCGCTTGTTTACCCTGACTCAAGACGGTCAGGAAATGATTCGCTCGTTGAGGTTAGATCAAGCTGTGAGGAAGATTGCTGATTTTCGGGGCGGGGAACCGAAGCTAATTTTATTAGCAGAGACGATTTTGAGCGGTGGACAGTTGGTGAAGAACTTTAAGCGGCACTATCTTTCTGAGTCGGACTCCACAGAATCGCACAGGCAGGAGCAGAGGCTTTTTGAAATCGGACCAATCAAGGACGAGTTCATCCGGGGCCTTAAGGCTTTCAGTGGCGTCGTAATTGTCGCGGCGGCCTACACTGAGCGCGGCGTTGGAAAGCTGAAAAATTACCTTTCTGAAGCTTTGGGAATTCCGATAGCGAGCATCACCATAATGGGAACTCCCCTCAATGATTCCGCATGTTTCTGGAAGGACTCAGAAAACATCTCCTTGGACACGAAAAACGCTTTTCAAACACTCATCAAAAACACGGAACGCATCAACTCGATCTTCAAAGTAGATGACACGGTTGCCTACCAGAAGAGTCTGCAGGACCCTGATCGTGCGAACTTGGTCGTGCGTCCGAATTCTGTGACCAAAAAGGGTTTCAAAATATTTACGCTACAACCTCACAATTCAAATATCCCCCCCTTGTTTCGGCAAACGAAAGAGCATGATTGAGGATCGAGGAACTGACGAAGAAGGAAAAGCTCAAGACGAATTGAGCCGCGCTGGAGGCGCTGATGTGTATTTCAAGGGACAGACCTTCTGCGTGCGAAGAAACACGATGCAAGCGGCATCGTTTGCAAGGTAGTCTTTAACCTTCAGAACCATCACACAGAGCCACTTCTCAATGTGGCGGATTACCTCTGCTGGGCGGTTCAGCGTGTTTTCGAACGAGGAGAAACTCGCTACTACAATTTCTTGAGTGAGAAGATTAGCTTGGTGGTGGATCTCTATGACTCGCCATCCTACTCGGGTAATCGCCACTACCACACCCACAAAAACCCATTGACCTCTGCCAAAAAATTAAGCCCGCCATCACCCTGAGAAGGTTACCCTTCGACGACATGGAGTCGGAATTCAAGTGCGGCAGGCTTTGGGAGGGTTCCATACAATTGATGTGTTCGCAAGTTTAAATTTCAAGCACCGAACTTAGGCCTATTATGTAAAGGGATAGACCCTCAGCATGACAACCTCAACCGTTCCAGAAATTTCCTCTCACGCCCTGTGGTGCATTCGCTCACTCCTCCTCTACGCGGAAGAAGGCTTGGGGGGCGGCGGACGTTGCTGGTGGAAAGGTGAAGGGATGGTAGGTGGTGTCGCCCTGAGCGGAGATGCCGGTGGCTACGTCGATGGGGAAACTTTGCAGAGTTGTGGAGCTGGTGATGCGATAGGATTTACCGGGGGTGGATGCCCACTTGAACGCAGCGTTGCCCGGTGTCCATTCCACGTGCCGCAGGCGTAGTCCGCTGCCGGACGGTTGTGAGAAGAGGCCGTAGATGTCGCAGTCGTAGTTGAGAAAGGTGGTGTATCTTCCGCGGAACCAGACCACAGCTTCGCGGCGATCGTGGTCTTCTGGGACGAAGGGGCGCATGTTGCTGGCAGTCGAACCGGAGGTGATGGCCGTCCACGTCCATGTAGCTCCGCCATCGGTGGTTACACCACGATAGATCTCGTAGATGCCGTTGTTGGGATTCAGTGCTGGCGCGAGGGTCGTGAGATCGAATGGGTTAGCGGCGTTGGATGAAAGGTAGATGACGTTCGGGTTTTCTGGGTCGATGGTGATGCCACCGCCGTAGTCATCTTCGGTGGAAAACAAGCCGTGGCCAGCATGAGCGATGAATTTCCTACGCCACTGGCTGCCGTCCCAGCGGGCATAGTAATAGTAGATGCGGTCGTTCTTGAAATCGGTCGCGGGGCCCGCGGCACCATCGACTTGGACTTGGAACACGCAGACTGGTTTGCCATCGGCTTGATAGTGAAGATCCCAGGTCCACGCCCGACCAAGCGGAATCCAATCGTCCGGTCCCTGGCCAACTCCCCAGGCAGTGGTGGTGTAAGGATAAACGACAGTGCCCCGCTCGCCAGTTGTGTGTTCGAGCGGGAGATTGGCGATATTCTTGACGATGGTGCCATCGGATTTGTGGAAATTTCCGCCCTGGTAGAAAAGATGGTAGATCGAGTTGTTTACATCCCGCGGGTGGCCATCGGTATAGATGAGATCGATGCGGCTATGATGATTCGTCGCGTATCGCGGATAGGGCCGTGTGCCGCCAGTGCCGGTTTTGATGAAGTGCACGGGAGTGCTCCATGTCTGTCCGCCGTCGGTGGATGTATGGAGGGTTGGGTTGAAATTGATGTTGCGCGAGAAATTGTAGATCTTGTTCGATTCAGCCGAAAGACGAATGGTATTTGCATAGGTGTTCTTCGCGCTGCCCAGAGTCTTCGTTTGCTCGGGTCCCCAGTCCGCGAGGCTGGTGGGATTGCCATTCAGACTACGACGGTAAAAGAACATCGTGTCGAGGTTGTGGCGGGAGTAAACCGAGAGGATTTTCCCGTCGGGAAGCACCGCCACGGTAGGAACATCATGGTCGTCTTTGCTGGGATTCGTCGCGGTGCTGAACGCGAATTCGCGGGCCGTCGATGTAGCAAAATCATAGCGGGTCATCGCCATTTTCTGCGCCTGGCCTTTGACATAGCCGATGTAGAGATCGCCGTTGACGAAGCGGGCGGTGTGGTCGTTGAACCAACTCCACGCACCATCGTGCTGAATTCTGATGACCCCAGGCGGCAATCCCACGGGTAGCGGAGGAGCATCGGGTACTAGTGGGTTCGTGGCGTTGTCGATTTCGGTGCCGTCATTGTAGGAGTCGCCGTCGGTATCTGCGAGGGTAGGGTCGGTGCCGTGGGTGTTGACCTCATCGAGGTTGGAGAGTCCATCATTGTCACTGTCCACGCCGGGTGTGAGAACGATGGGCGAAACAAGGTAGCCCACGCCGTCGAACCAAGTCCGTTCATCGGTGTTGCCCACCTCGCCGCCCGTTTCTGGGTCATCGATGTAGAGGGTCACAGTGAGCCCCTCGGTAGCGGTATTCCAGGTGCCAAGCACGGCTTGGGAAAGAACCTGGCCCGCGCCATCGTCCACGGCGATCGTGGGACTCGTGAAGTGCCCGCTGGTGGTAGAGAGGTTGGTGGCATTTGCCTTGGTATGAATGACGTTCGGGCGGACTGAGCCGAGTCGAAAACTAGCGTCCCACACGCCGGCACCGCTCAGGTTATTCCAGAAATACCCGTAGATGGTATAGAGCCCAGGGCCGGGCAGAGTGAATGTAGTAGCGAGCCGTGGGGAGGCATTTTCCGTAGCGTTGGTGTGGAGAATTCCCCCGCCGTTGACGTTGGGGCGGGTTCGCACACTCCACAGTCCGTCGGCGACCGCCGTGGTGGAACTGTCTGGGCCAAAGGAGCCTTCGCCATCGAGAACCGTGTTGCCGGTGGCCGGGGTGTTGTCGGCATCGATGTAGGTGATCTGCGTCGCGACCTGCGGAATGAGTTCGTAGCCGACGCCGTCATACCACACGCGGTTTTGGGTGGAACTAGCAGCGGTGATATTTCGATCCACATAGACATCAACGGTCCCTCCGGCGACCACGACTTGGCCCAGTTTGACACCAAACAGGTTGTACGTGATGCCGGACACGGTTTGTGTGATGGTCGGGCTATTGGAGAAGCTCAGGGTCGAGGTGTTGACCACTCCTGTCGTGGTAGCACCGGTCACGACATCGTTGCTGTAGGTGGTCAAGGCGCCACTGTTGAGTCCCGCCGAGAACATCCACTTTTCGGAAGAAGTGGTGATATTATCCCAATAAAAGCCCCAGATCTCATAGGTGCCATTGGCTAGGCCAGAGATCCGAGTCGTGATTTCAGGGAAATTCGCTGTGCTGCTGATGATTGCCTGATAGACGGTGTCTCCGTTTCCCCAAGGAGAGCGAGTCACCCATTGGGCATTGTTTGCCGTCGAGTTATTGGCTGCGCTCAGCCATGAGGTATCGGTCAGGGTTGACCCGGTTTTGAAGGTGTTACCGGATACTCCATGCACCGCATCGACAAAAGTGATGTCGGCTGAAGCCTGAGAAGCCGAGGCGATAGCCACGATGACTCGAGCTATCGACGAAAGTGATCGTAGGCAATAAGAGACCATGCTAGCACTAGTTGTTCTGGCATCATTCATCATGTCTAAAAGCCACAAAAAGTGTCTCGGGTCAATGCGAATGCGCGTAATTTTCTGACTGACTAACTGTCTAAAGATCGTTGGAGGCTTCCTCGGTGCGTTCGATGCGCCAGAAGCGGCGTTGCTCAGTCGTCGGCCAGGTGCCGAAGTTTTGCAAAGTGCCGTCGCCGTTGCGCGTCCCGACGGGTGGGGCGCTGAAGTTGAGATGGGTGTTGGTGCGGAGATCGTAGCGGAATCCGGCGTGGGCCGGAGCCCAGACGGTCGCCTGGCCGGGTGTGGTCGTGGTATCCAAGGTCAATTGCCCCGGGTTGTTGAAGTAGGCATAGGCATCCCACTCAAGCACCGAGACTGGCGTTGCGTTGTTCTGCGAACTGTAACTCGCGCCCATGCCCGGTAGTTTCTGATAGAGCATGTGCAGCACGCCATCCTGTTTCCAACGCGTTTCATCGTAGGTACCTTCCCAGAATCCGAGATTTTCGTGAGTCAGGTTCATGCGGGTCCATTTGATCCGGTTTGGATCCTGCGCGAGTGGCTCGGAAAAGACCGCAGTGATGCCGGGGAAGCGGTTGTCATTGTAGAGCACGATAATCCGGTCTGCGGAATCGGTAATGACGATCGGGCGCCCCATGAAGCTGACGCTCAGACCTGGGCCGGTTCCGCCATACTGGTCGGTTGGTTTGTCGATATTGCGGGCGGAAACGGTGCGCTGCTGCCAGTTTGTGCCGTTGTGGAAGAAGATATGGTATTGGCGGGTGTTGTCGCCGCTGGCGGCGTTGTCCGCCCACCAGTTGGCGATGATCGGGCGACCTAGGCTATCGGTGGTCATGCCGGATTCGTTCATGATGCTGTGGTTTTGCGGGAGATCTTTCACGATCTCGGGAAGGTGAGCCGCAGGAAGACCTGCGAAGCCGACCCGCTCGACGGCGGGCAAGTTGATGGCGGTGCCGTTGCTGCGTTGCCAAGTGACTCCTTGGTCGGGCGAGCGCAGGTAAACATAGCGATGATTCGTTTGGAAGCTGGCAGCCGAGTTGCGGAAAGGGCCGGCGAGATGAAGCACCCCATTAGGCCCTAGGGTCATTCGATCCGGGTAGAAGCAGTTGCTGGGTGAATCACCAGTGCCCTTCATGAAAGGCTGGTGAATCCGGTTGCTGTTGGCATGGACGGGCGACCATGTAGAAGTGGCTGTATCATAACGATTGAGATACCAATCGCCCGAGCCAGAACCGCCTTCGCGGAAAAGGAAAAGCAGGTCGCCATCCGGGAGGGTCAGGTATTTGGGATAGGTGACGACGTTTTCCTGCCCGGTCATCTGCCCGGCGACCATCGAAATCGGTGCCGTGCCCAAAACCGAGGTGGTGCTTTTCGCGTAGCGCGGAGGGATGAGGCCATGGACCGTGGCGTGCATGCCCCAACTGATGTGCAGGAAACCATTGCCGTCGATGGCGAAGCTGATGACGCAATGGGTGTTGTTGATTTCGGCGGTGCTGATGACAAAGCTTGTTGGAAACACTTGCCAGAGAGATTCGTTGACGTTCCGGCGAGCGATGATGACGCTTCGATTGTTCGTTTGGTTGGGGTCAGTGGCGTGTTGGCCGTAGTAGGCGATGAACTGTTGGTCGCCCACCGTGATGAGATTATCCTGAATGAAGGCGATGGAGTTGGTCGCGGAGCCCGCATAGCCGTTTTCGTCGGTGGCCTCATTGCCATCGCTCACGGGAAGGAACGATACCAGCGGCAGGTAGTTCACTGGTGGTGGCGGCGGTGGTGGTGGTACCGCGCTTGATCGGGTTAGGTTGCTCACCGTCCAAGTCGAGGTGTCGGTGCGCATGTCCGAGTATAAACCGATGGCGCTGCGGTTGGCGGTGATGGTCGTGGTAGGTGTTCCGGCAACGGTCGTAATGTTTGTATAATGGATCGTGACAGTACTGCCCTTGATGGAGCCGAGAGTCCAACCTGTAGCGGTGCGCTCGATGAACACGGCATCCGGTCTGCCCGATGCGGGGTAGGCGGTTGTGGCGGTCGTGTTGGCACTGCTCGCATCAAAATTGGTGAGATACATAGAACCGCTCCGCCATCCCCAGACGAGAATATTGCTGCGGCTGGTCGGGATTTCCGTGCTTGCCACCGCAAGGCCCACCGTGTCGGCGTTATTATTGAAAGTAGCGGAAGTGAGAGTGACTGTGATGCGGTCGCCCGTCGTTAGAATCGGGAATTCATTGGTGAGAAAGGTTTCTTGCCCTACCACGCCGTTTGCATGTTGTGTCGCAGTCGTTACCGTGATGCTTGATCCGCTGGGCGTGAACGTTTGATTGCGGATATTTGGCGACGTCAGCAGGTTACCACTTTCGCTGAAATTGCTGAAATTGGTGATCGTTTGTGCACTGGCAAGCCCGAGGAGAATTGCGATGGCAGCTAGAACGGAGGGCATAAAGCTGTAAGATGTTTTGATAGGAAGATGAGGTTCGATGATATTCGGGACTCCAAGGAAATGACGAATCCGCCCCGAGAGGAAAGTGAGGGAAGGGGAGGCGAAGCCATCCAAGATCCGAGATTGCAGACATTTGTATGTGTCCAGACCCTGTGATTCAACCACAGCAAGCGCATCCGGTCAACTCGTCAGAGCGCCGTAATTCGATTTTTTCCGTTCCGCAATTCGCAAGATGCCGCGAAGCATAGCGATGGATACATTTTGGTTGCGTTCCTTGGCATCGAGCTTGACGTAGATGCGTTCGAGCTAGTGTTACAAGGTCGAATCGTGCGTAGAATTGTTACCGCAGAATTAGAACAATCCGGCACTGTGCAACCGGCTACCCGCCCTGTGTTCGAGTCGGAGGGTTGCTCTCGCTAGCAGGTGCGAGGCTTCATCGTTGCAAGATATTTTCTATGGCGACAGCATACATCGAATCAACGATTCCCGCTTATGACACGACGTGAGCAAAAGTGGATCGGGCGGAGCACGCGAAGGCAACGGCGACCAATCCCTCTTGCAAAATTTGTAGTGTCGCCATGAGGATGGCATGAAACGGGCTCTTTTGGTTTGAGCGACGCAGAATGATGATGACTCCGTGGGGGGGCTGCTTTACATGCTCGTTTTGTCGGAGTCATCACCACCTGCTTAGGGGAAGGTGTTACGGCAAATCAACGGCGTCCTTTGTTGTAGCTGTTGCCACGGTCGTGGTTGTCCGGGCGATTCGAGTTGCTGGGACGAGGATGCTGTGTGCTTTGCCTCTGATGAATTCCATGCTGTCCACCGTAGTAGTATTTCCCGCCATGGTAGTAGCGGTCATTGTAGTATCGGCCTTGGTAGAGGTAGCGACCATGTTGGTAATTGCCGCCGTAGTAATAGCGGTTCTGATGGTAGTAGGCACCGCCTACGTAAGAGGCTGGGAGTGCGTCGTATGACCCGAAGGAGAGGGACGTGGAGATGGGGGCAATCGGCCTTCCCTGATCATCGGATACTACGCATGAGGTAAAAGGAGCGCCGATAAGGAAAAGCATGAAGTGAGAATGGATGATGTTCATGTGGGAAATTTCTCGTGCAAGGGGTGATGCTGCGGGGAGGAATCACCCCTTGCATGATTGTCGAAGAACCTACGTATTATTCCTTAATGGTCATGTCATTGACCACTTTGTGGACACCGTGGATGGCAGTTGCTGATTTGGTGATGTGATTTTTTTCAGCAATATTTTTGGCTTCGCCGGTGATCGTTACGATACCATCACGGGTCTTGATTTTTGTGCTGATGGTGCTGGTGGATAAATGTGCCATTTGTGAGGCCTTCACTAACGCAGTGACGGAAGCATCATCCATTTTTTCCGCCATCGTGCGGTGCGGCGTCGCTGAGAGCGTCATTTCGTTCTTTACGGATTTGACTCCCTCAACATCTCTCGCATAAGCCGTGGTGAGATCCCGCTGTGTCATATCAGCAGCCTCTCCCTTGAGGACGACGATCCCATCTTGTGCAGATACTTTTGTCTTTACGAAATTCACGTCGGCGTGAAAAAGAAGTGCGGTTTCCACCTTGAGACGCAACCATCGATCTGCATTGTCGCTTGGTGTTTCTTCTTTGAGAGTGAGTTGATTGCTCACACTCTTGACGCCAGGAAGTCCCTCGACTGTATCAGCAGCCAGGGATTTGTGAAATTGCTCTTTGACGGTGCCAGTCAGCGTGACCATGCCGCTCTCGGATTCCACTTTCACGGAATCCTCCTTGAGGTAGGTTTTGTAAACGTAGGAGTTGGTTGCGGCAGATTCGATTCGGTCATCTGTTTCAGAAGCAAGCAGGAACACGCCTGGCAAGAAGAGAGCACCAACAGAGAGAATGGCGAAGGGGCGGATCGGTTGTAGTTTCATGGTATTGTATTTTGTTTTCGTTGAGCGAATTCCCGTCAACAGCATTACATTATAGCTTGATGGGATGGTTTGCTATGGGGTGTAACCCGCATTCGTTTGTTTAAGAAATTCATCAATGATACATCCCAAGGATAACGCCGCCATCACTTGCCGGGCTGGGCATTTCAGACCTTGGGGTAGCATCTTTGGATGCGATCCACTGTGGTCATGAAACGTCTTGCGTATCAAAGCCTGGCAACGTCTTTCTGGCGTTCTATTTCGCATCTCGTGATAAAAAAACGCCTGTGGCAAGCCACAGGCGCATAGCGACGACTTGCGCCTGATTCAGTTCTTGAGACCCACAAAACCATCAAGTGATTTCGGGACGAGAACCTTGCCGATGCTGTGCATGATTCCGTTGCTGGCAGCTACGTCAGCACTGAACACCTTCGTGCCATCGACCTCAATTTTATCGGATGAGATCGCGAGGGTGAATTTCTCGCCGTTGACGGTTTTCACCTCGCCACTGGTCAGATCCGCAGCGAGAACCTTGCCTGCGACCACATGGTACAGTAGCAGCATACGCAGCTTTTCCTTGTTCTCGGGAAGTAGTAGCTTGGCCAATGTTCCATCGGGCAATTTGCCGAAGGCATCATCCGTCGGGGCGAAGATGGTGAAAACATCATTGCTGCCAAGTGTCGTGTCCAGTCCAGCGGCCTTGAGGGCGGCAGTGAGCGTGGAGAAGGTGGCGCTGTCAGCGATTACCGTTGTGAGCGAACCTCGATGGATAGCGGTGGCTTCCGCTTTGCTCTTGGTGTTTTCAGACTTCTCGTTTTCGGCGAAGGCTAGGGGGGTGAGCGCAGCGATTGATAGCAGCAGCGCGCTATAGGTCATGTATTTGATTTTCATAGTATCTTGTGTTGTCGGGTTAGTGGATCTGCCATTGTGGCCATCCACGTTAGATACAATAGCTGCATGACAATGATGCACCATGGGGTGAATCCCCACTTTCCCACGGTGAGGATTGCGGGTAATACCCCATAGTATTCCGCAAAATCAATCGCTATCTTGTTAGCTCAATCACAATGCAAAACAACAATATGAACGACCAAATCAATCAAATCAGTACTAGCTTGGACAAAATCGCTGACAACATCGGCCAATGGATCTCCTCCAAAGCGAAATCCGCAGAATCCGCCTGTCACGATGTAAGCGACGAACTCTCCCATCGCGTGGAGAAAGGAGCGGAATTGTGCGAAAGTGCCTATCGAGGAGTTAAAAGAAGGGCAACAGACGTCGGAGTAGCCGCACACAATCATCCATTCTCAACGGTGTTAGTCGGAATCGGAGTCGGTGCCTTGTTTGCCTACATCCTTTCACGCCGAAATCACTAACCATGCGCAGCTGGATCGGCTAAACCAGCCGACTCCGGCGCGACAACAACAAGAGAAACAAATAACACAAACCGAACACGACATTATGAAATACCAAAATTACGCGCTCTTTGCGCTCGCCGCCCTATTCACCGTCAGCTGCAACAAGGAGAAGGCGGCCATCGAGAAAAGTAAGGACGCCACCCAGAATGCGATTGATCTCCGCAAGGACGAAGTCAATGCAGATGCCAAATTGGCGACAGAAAAAACCGAAGCCAAAGCCGCAATTGCCAAGGCACAAATCCTAGCGGACAAGGAATCCGAGCAGGTGCAACTCGACGCCGAAAAGAAGAAAGCCGAAGCCCAAGCGGATGCTGCGAAAGCCAAGGTGGATCAGGAGAACTGAGCCACATTGATCCTAGAATTCGCAGTTCTAACCACTGATTACGCTGATTTTACTGATTTGAAGAGGGGATTTTGAAGTTTGCTGTTTCACCCAATAGGTGAAGATGTAGTGTGTTTTATTTTTCAACTTCCTGAGTTGTATCCATGG
>JAIYDP010000495.1 GCA_027487435.1 Verrucomicrobiaceae bacterium
GCGAGACTCCTTAATCATAGCACGCCCATGACCACGGCAACGAAGACACACGACCAAGCAAGGGCGAACAAGACGTGCATGGCAACACCCACTAGCCCCTCTGTTTTCGATGTTTTCAGCTAATTTCAACCCTAACCCCGCGATCAGCGTTGGCTCCCGCTAGTGGGTGCGCCATCACTTTGACGTTCGGTCAAAAAATATGAGCTATTCCAAAAGCAACGAGATCGAGTTGGATTGCGGCATCACTATGGAGCTCGTCGCGCTCAATCAGTATTACACATATGAGGGACTGCTTGAGGGCCTCCCCACGACATCGAAGAACGAATATAAGATCGAGACTGCCGTGGCATCCGCTAAAGACCACTGGGGAACGGAACCGCATCTGATACAGCCCGCGGAAACTCCAATCATACTCGACCACGAGTATCCCTTCGGAGTTCCTGCTTCGATTCCCGTAGTCGCCTCCTTGGGACTGTGGAGATCTCGCCATCAACCCGCCGGAGAGGAGTTTGGATGCACTGAACTCACCATCGTTTGGTTTCAACCTGAGTTTGGACTACCTAGCGATGAATCCACACTAAACGATCTAAAGGCTTTAGATTGGTCATCGCTCGCTACCTTCCGTGAATTCTAGCTCCAAACAACCAGAAGAGACCGAACAAGGCGTGGGATGCAACCGGCGATTACGTCCCTCGTTGAATTCTGGCTCGCCACCGCCGGTGCATCCACTTTAGCGATAGCCCAAGAATCAAATGCCAGTCCCTGAGATACCTTTGCCCGCCTTAGAGCAGCTCGCGAACGTCCTGGCAGATACATCAACAGGACTTACCGGTAGCGAGATAGGGAAGTATCTTTCTCAGTGCGGAATTCCAGACGTGAACCCGTCTATGACAAAGCGCATCCGTCTATTTGAGGCACTTCGAGACAAGCAGTTGTCGGATAGGTGCGCCAACAATGTCGTTGCATTCGTTCAGGCATCCTTCAGTCCGGTTCGCTACACGGATTCTCATGACTATTTCGAGCGTAAGCGACTGGAGATTAACAGAGTGTTGGCGTTTGTGGGTCTTGAATTCACTGACACTGGTGAGATGAAGATGGTTCAGAAGGCTCGGAATCTGCGCGAAGCAGCTCAGCGTGCGGATCGTTTACGCCAGCTTCTATCTGACCGTAGAGTTCATCCAGACGTTCTTTCGTTTTGTCGCGAAGAACTCCTCGTCGAGAACTACTTTCATGCCGTCCTTGAGGCCACGAAGAGCGTTGCTGAGAAGATCCGAACCCGAACAGGGTTGACTGCGGATGGAAGTGATCTGGTGGATGAAGCTTTCGCATTCAAGAGCCGAATCCCACACCTAGCACTAAGCGCTCTTTCGACGGATAGCCAACAGAGCGAACAGAGGGGATTCATGAATCTACTCAAGGGGTTGTTTGGGACATTCCGCAATCCTACCGCACATGCCCCCAAGATTTCATGGCCTATAGATGAACAGGATGCACTTGATATACTTTCGATGGTGTCTCTTGCTCACAGACGAATTGACGCGGCCGTAGAGGCGTATCGGATGTCAACCCGCAGTATTCCATAGGGCTATCAAGCCGCGTCATGCAACCACTACCAGCCGCCCTGATTCGATGATTTTCCGCAATTCAACCATCAACCCCGTGATCGACGTTCGCCCTCGCTGGTAGTGGTGCATGCGCTCATCGTTCGCTAAGAATATCCCAATGCGTTCATCTCTTGAAACATCACGCACCACAATGCGACCATTTCGTGTCTGTGATGCCGAAGATGCGTTTGAATGGTTCAGCGATCCCGAAGTGATGCGCTACATCCCTTTTGGATCGGACTCCACGATCGACGAGACGATTGCGCGGATCAGTCGCTACATAGATCACCAGGATAGTCACGGATTTAGTAAGTGGGCGATTGTGGACAACGAGACGCAACGCCTCATTGGAGATTCCGGTTTTTACAGCTTGCCAGAGGGGAAGGGAGTCGAGCTGGGCTACCGACTTTCCCGTCCCTATTGGCACCGCGGATTTGCGACGGAGGTTGGACGTAAATGGATTGAGGTCGCCAACGAGTTTCTTGATGACTCGACTCTCTTTGCATTTGCCCACCCAGACAACTCCGCTTCATTTCGCGTCATGCTCAAGCTGGGCTTTAGATTCTCACGGGATGAAGTATTTTACGGATTACACGCTCCGCTCTTCGAACTGCCACTGAAAACCTCCAACAGCGAACAAGGCGGCGCATCCAACGGCGGGTAACGTCCTTCGTTGAATTCGGGCTTCCAACCCCGCCGTGGATGGCCTACACGTTCGCTGAAAACAAAATGGCTATCGTTCTATTATGCATTCAAAATTTGCTCCACATTTGCTAACCCACAATCCCAATAAATTATATGTTTGAAGAAATTGACCCAGACTTCACAGCTTATCAGTGCAATGACTACCTCAATTCTGATTATGCCATCAATGGGTATTACTCCAAGCAAGATGAATGGCAGGTGGTGCTTCCAAAGTCGGAAGCAAAAGAAATCTTTAACGAAGATGAGGGCGAGCTAATCGGATTCCTAAAAGTTGGATCGCCTGGAGTTGATGGTATCTCTTTCGGATATCGACGTGATGAATCGGGAATTTGGTCGCACGAACCATACGAAGGTAATTTCCGTAGAATCGCTAACGACTTCAACGAGTTTATTCAATTATTTCAATCGAGACTTCTTAAATGGTGAGACAGGACATCCATAGATATCGCCTAAGCGAACAAGACGGCTCATCCAACGGCGGGCAACGTCCTTCTTTGAATACGGGCTTCCTTCCCCGCCGTGGATGGCCTATACGTTCGCCCAAGAAAATAATGCTATGAAGATGTTGAATATGTTTATCGTCGCCTTCCTGCTGTGTTCAGCCGCCATGCCACCGATTGCTGTGGCATCCGAACCTCAGCTTAAGCTTCTGGTCATTGCCCCCACGAAGCCCGTCTCGAACGGAGACGACATCATTCTGGAAGTGATCGTCTCGACTGATGGGGAGCAGAGCCACACGTTCTCATTGGGATCATTCGCACAAGCGTTCGGGATCTACGTGCTTGGTCCTTGGGGAGCCGTTCAACCCGACCTGACCAAGGTCCGGCCGGAAAACTGGATGCACCAGCAGCATAGCGCGGCTACTAGAATTACCGTGACGAAGGACAAGCCTTACCGAACTACAGTGAAGCTGTCGGACTATTTCAAGGTGGGCGAACCTGAAGCGTTCAAGCCGGGCATGTATCAGGTCAACGTAAAGTTCTACGAGATCGGGTGGAAGATGTCGGCTCCGATCGACTCCGGTGCGGTGCGGTTCGAGTTAGCCCCGCGAAAATAGCGGGCGAACAAAGCGTGGCGCACCAACCGGCCATAAGCGCCTCAATTTCGTTTCAACATCCATTCAACCGCGCCGGTGGGCGCACATTTAACGTTCGATTAATATGAAAACATTCCTCATTCTCAGTCTGATGGTTCTCTGGTCGACCTCCGTCCATGCGGAGCTTCGCATCATCGGAGTGCGAGTCACTCGCGATGCAGACTCCAAAGTTCAAGTGGCCATCTCGTCCGATGTTGCGAAAGAGCAAAAGAAGAATATCAGTGTTGAGCAGGCTGCCATCGTCCTGCGAGATGCTAAAGGCGCGGGGAGCTCTGTCATGGTTGGGATAGTTGCGCACCGTATTCCATTGCAGGACTACCTTCCACTGATGAAGGCAATTTCGGAGAACATGATTTTGGAGTTGGCTTTCGTCGAGGGAGCGAAGCCAACATTCATCAACGAGAACATCAAAAAGAGCATCGAACAAGCCGCGCCATGACAACCCCTACCAGCCGCACTGTTTCGATGATTTCCCGTAGCTACAATCCTAACCCGGTGATCGACGTGCGCCGCCGCTGGTAGGGGTGCATGCGCTCAGACGTTCGCAAGTAGAAGCGAGTCGCAGCTTGGCTAGTCGCACCAGCTTCTTCCATCCGTGCTAATCCGCGCAATACGTGGTTGATCATCTTCTTTCCCTCACCCAATCATCGGCTTAGCTTGCGCGCACTTGAGCGAGTGGAGGTCTAGGGAATGCTGATGGGAGAAGTCTGTTTTTTCTGTATGCGGTCGAGATTCGGCAGAGCTTCGGCTTGGCATTTGCGCACCAGACATGCCCTTCTCCACACTGATTCGCCATCCAGTTGCCATCAGCAGAGAGCAGCCGCCAGAGCAATCGCAGCCCAATGCGAACAAGACGCTCCATCCGACGGCGGAAAGCGTTTTGTTTGAATTCGGGCTTTCCCTCCCGCCGCGGATGAGCTATTCGTTGTGCCAGAAAATGAACCTCCTTGATGAGACTGCATACAAGGCGACCTTCCGAGATCCCATGCGAAGGGTTGGCGATGACGAAGAGCCTCCCTTTGATTACTGGCCCTATTTCGAGCAGATTCCCAATGTAGACTTTGAGGGGTTTGATTGCACCGAGGGGCAGGTGGATTGGGCGTGGCGGACGCCCGATGCTTGTTTCGAGCATGTATTGATCAACACTCGAGAGGATGCTGACGTATTTATGGTGTTGGTCCTTGATCTGCAGGCTGGTTCCGTTTTTGGGCACCGAATCCTTAATCTCAAGAAAGAGTATGGCATTGAGCCGCAATCCGTGTGAATCCAAGAGGCACAACAAGACGGCACATCCAACGGCGGGCAACGTCCTTCTTTGAATTCAAGCTTCCCTCCCGCCGCGGATGAGCTATTCGTTGGGCAAAGAAAAATGAAACTTAAGTGGCGCGAAGCATCTAATTCCGATATCGGCCTTTTGGCAGAATGGAATCACCAACTAATCCGCGATGAAGGTCATCGGAATCCGATGACGGTGGAGGAACTCGCGGCACGAATGCAAAACTGGCTGACCGGCGAATACCGAGCCGTCGTGTTTTTGGATTTCGAGCCGATTGCCTACGCATTGTTCAAAACGGAAGACGAGTCGGTCTATCTACGTCAGTTTTTCGTGAGGCGTGATCGAAGAAGTGCCGGCATCGGCCGCGCGGCTATCTCGATTCTTCGAGAGCAGATCTGGAGTCCTGAGGCTCGTCTCACAGTCGAGATTCTGTCCGGGAATCCGAGAGCAATCTCATTCTATCGGAGCGTGGGCTATCGCGCTTATTGTTTGACGATGGAAATTGACCCCAAAAAGAAAAAATGAGCCCAACAAAGCACTAGAGCCAACGACCATGCCTGTCACATTTCGTGCTTACGCACGAACTGCGCCAGGCATGGTCGCGGCTCAGTTTGAGCGTTCTGCTGAAAACATGAAACCGCTAGACAAACTCGAACCAAGAATCAGCATAGTCGGGCTTTGCGTTCGCGACATTCATCGGTCGTATAAGTTTTACGCGGAGGGTTTGGGATTCCCGACCACTCGCAAGCCAGAAGATGCGTGGGTTGGCTTCAAGCTGAATGGAATCGTATTCTGCATTTACCCCTACGAGAATATGAAGGCAGAGAACCTTCAGAGGGATATTGATGTTGAGAGAGCCATCGACCGAACGCTCATGCCGAGTATTGGTCTCGCCTACAATACATGCGAAAAGCATCAGGTAGAAGAGGTTCTAGCGTTAGCGAAGCGTGCCGGCGGAACAATCGAGAAGGAACCGGAGGAGACATTCTGGGGTGGATATAGCGGATATTTCGCAGATCCGGACGGCCATCTATGGGAGGTTGCTTGGGCTGAAAGCTGGGAGTTCAATCCAGACGGCAGCCTCGTTCTGTAACAAAACAAGCAGAACAAGCCAGCTCATCCAACGGCGGGCAACGTTCTTCTTTGAATTCTGGCTTCCATCCCCGCCGTGGATGGCCTATACGTTCGCAAGAAAAAAAACAGACATGAAAAACACCCTCATCACGATTGGTCTATGTTTGGGCACGGCTCTTGTATTGTCGGCTGCAAGTCCAATACCATCGCACCCACCTGCCCCCTCGATCACCGCGATCAAAGCGATCGAGGCAGCGGCAAAGTTTGTGGCAGTGGAGACGAAGGCTGAGAGATATTGCAGTTCGGTCACACTCGTCGAGGGAGGAATGACGCCAGCGCCTCATGGATCGGCCCGTCATTGGATTGTAACTTTTCAAGATGCAGGGAGCAATCGAGAGGAACTGCGGCGCATCTATGTCAATATGGAAGGGATCGCATCTGACGCAGTGCCACCCCTGAGCGAATAAGAATCAATGCGAACAAGACGCGCCATGAAACAAATAGTCATCATCCTTGCCATTTGCTGTATCACTCCAACTATCAATGCTGATGTCGGTTTCTCTGCTGTGAATAAGAATAATCAAGCGGAAACCAGCGGGAACATCTACGTCGTATCTCATACTAAGAATCCCGATGGCGCGTTCGCAATTATAATTACGATTCGCCCGCTTCCAAAGTGGCGCGTTACGCGGGCAGATTTGCGATTTTCAGCAAGCGGTAAGACATTTTCCACAGCGCCACTTCGGTTGTTCCCGCAGCCAGACGGAACTACTCGCATTGAGTGTCTATTGGCTGCAGATATAAGCGAATGGACGCAGGTGGACGTGCTCCTCGATTCTTCCGATCCCAAACTTCCACAGGTGGGTCACGTTCACCGCATCGAACTGAATAGCTATTTGAGACCATAACCAACACCTGTATCACTCTCTTGCGCAATGCTTATATCAGCAGATCTGTCACACTAAAACACTAATGCGAACAAGACGCTCCATCCAACGGCGGGTAACGTCCTTCTTTGAATTCAGGCTTCCATACCCGCCGTGGATGGCCTAGGCGTTCGCAGGCAAGAGGAAGCCATAGCTAAAATATGAATCTAGATTCCAATCCATATGAGCCGCCTGCGCAGAACGTACACTTAACTGCGTCACCAACACCTGAGAAGATTTGGCGAATACGATTTGCTGTTTCGATGTGGGTGTGTGGTGTCGTCGCGATTCAATGTATCCCCTTCTATCCCTGGACTCCCGAATACTGGGCTGACAAGACGAACTTGCTTTCAATCGGAATTCACCTGGCTTGGCTTGCTCCATTCTTCTGTAGTGTTGCCTCAGTGATTTGCGCGATATGCTTATTTCGGTTACCTCGCGTAATGGATAAACTAGGAGCGGTTATTTGCATCTTCTTCGTTGGCGTTTGGCCCGCTTTGGGTGCGTTGAACTGGTGGTACTACTTTGCGACGCACTGAGGGGTCCACATGAAGAGCGAGAACCAAATGTTAGATCGAAGCCACCGACGATCCGTTCCGAAATGGAAGCCTAGTTGGCGGGGGCTCGGTCAACATGGCCGTTCGCAAGTAGCGGCGAGTCGCAGCTTGGCTACTCGCACCAGTTTCTTCCATCCGTGCTAATCCGCGCAATTTGACGAAGTCTTTAGCCATATCCAGTTCGTCCATGTCCGCTGCGCTACCGTTGTGGTTGACCATCTTCTTTCCCCTCACCCAATCGGCTTGGCTTGTGCGCACTTGAGCGAGTGGAGATCTAGGGAAAGCTGATGAGAGATGTCAGTTTTTGCGGTATGCGGTCGAGAATCGGCAGAGCTTCGGTTTTGTATTTGCGCACCAGACATGCCCTTCTCCACACTGATTCGCCATCCTGTTGTCATCAGCAGAGAGCAGCCGCCAGAGCAATCCCAGCCCAATGCGAACAAGACGCTCCATCCGACGGCGGAAAACGTTTTGTTTCTCCGGGGTCATCTCCGGGGTCAGTCTTCGCGCGGTAACATTTTGAATTTATGTTAGCCTAACAGACCATTCATTTCACAATGAAAAATGGAGAATTTTAGAGAAGAAAATCGATACGACAAAGCAGGCCACCGCACCTATGCCGAATACGAAGACAACGTAAGCGTCCTAAATTTATCCCCTCTAGTGCGGCGGGTGTGGGGCGATTGGGGCGCGGGCTTGGCGCTCGGCGGCGTTATACTTCGGATTTCGGGATAACCCCGCAGCCGAGAATCAACGACTCAAACGGGAAACCAACTTGGCTCCTGGCCCAGCAACCACTTGATGTTGCAGCCACAGGCCGCTTGCGTCACTTCGGGAGCAGGTTCGCCACGCAACATCGCGTCCAGCGCCTGCTGCAAGGTATCACCCGTAGCCACTTGATCACTTTTTGGGCGGGTATCATCAAACTGCCCAGCATAGTAGAGCCGACCCTCAGCATTGAGCAGGAAAAAATCTGGAGTGCATGCCGCAGCATACGCCTTCGCTACCGATTGATCCGCATCGATCAAATACGGAAAATCCCAACCATACTTTTCCGCAAAGCCCGGCATACATTCCGGCCCGTCCTGCGGAAAAGCTGCCAAATCATTCGAGACGATTGCTACCGTATTTACCCCACGTGCTGCGGCGCTTTTGGCCCAAGCACCAAGACTTGCAGCAACATGGATCACATACGGACAGTGATTGCAGGCAAAGCAGACGAGCAAACCGCCTGCCCCAAGCAGCTCGGGAAATTGATGGAACGCACCGCCTGCATCAGGCAAAGAAAACTCTGGAGCCAACGCTCCCGTTTGTAACACAAATGTTGATTCGACTCTCATAAATTAGGGATGGATTCTCCGTTATTGTTGCGGACGTTCCAGAGCCCAACGTAGCAGATTTTCAGAATCTTTCCAAACATTCTTGGTGTTAGATTTTAGCACCACCACGATCGCCGAACGATTTCCCAACTCCCCTGTGCAAACCAAACACCTTCCAGCAGCATTCGTTGTCCCTGTCTTCATCCCATTACAATAGGGTAGGGTTTTTAAGACCTTATTCGTATTTTCTAACTCAACCGTCCGCCCCGAATTGTAGGTGAACGTCATCGTCTGTGTGGCAATGAACGAACGCAGCAACGGCGAACGATACGCCTGACGTGCGGCAATCGCCATGTCTCGCGCTGTAGAAAACTGCGCCTTCTCGGTCAAGCCATGAGGATTCGCAAAACGGGAATTTCGCATCCCTAACTTCTCGCAATACGCATTCATTTGCTCACAAAATGCCTCCTGAGATCCGGCAACGTCCCTAGCCAATGCCCGCGCGACATCGTTTGCACTCTTCACCATCAAGACCTTCACCAATTCGCGACGCGTATATTCCTCCCCTGCTTGCAAGTTCAGCTTCGTCGGCTCTACCAGCCCGTCCGATGCTTCAATTTTCACCTTCTTATCAATGTCACCACCTTCCAGCACGCAAAGAGCCGTAAGAATTTTCTGCGTCGATGCCACCTGTCGCGGTTGATCCGCCTGCTTGGCAAACAATACCCGCCCCGAGCCGATATCGATGACGATCGCCGACTCGGCAAAAACCGCAGGCGGCGGCGTCACAGGAATCGCTCCAGGCAAAGGATTCGGCGTAACACGTATCGCCTTCTGACCAGAGGACGGAGCCTGCCTGGGATTCCCGCCACAAGACACGACCCCTAACGACAACAAAGCAACAATCGCAGTAAAAACAGAAAATCGATATTTCATCTGCGCCAAAACTAAAAGCAAAGCCGCCTCCAAGAAAAGCGAAAAACCCGCCAACTGCCATTTCCTGCCACTCCCCACTCCCGCCAACTTCTCACTTGCACATTCAGCAATCCCGTCGCAAGTTACCGCGCAACACATAACTTACGATAACACCATGCCACAATCCACACTACCCGCCCTCGGTTACGACTACAACGCCCTCGAACCACACATCGATGCTCGCACCATGGAAATCCACCATAGCAAGCATCACCAAGCCTACATCACCAACCTCAACAACGCCGTCGCTGGCAAAGCAGGTATCGAAGACAAATCCGCTATGGATCTGATCACCGACCTTGCATCCGTGCCAGAAGACATCCGCGGTGCCGTCCGCAACAACGCGGGTGGCCACATCAATCACAGTCACTTCTGGGAGATCATCGCTCCAGGCGGTGCCTCCGCACCATCTGGCGATCTCGCTGCCGCCATTGATGCTGCCTTTGGATCGTTTGATGCCTTCAAGGAAGCTTTTGCCAAGGCAGGTGCCACACGTTTCGGCTCCGGCTGGGCATGGCTCGTGGTCAAAGCAGACAAAACCCTCGCCGTCACCTCCACACCAAATCAAGACAATCCACTCATGGGCGCCGCAGCAGCTTGCTGTGGTTCCACCCCCATCCTTGGACTCGATGTCTGGGAGCACGCCTATTACCTCAATTACCAAAATCGCCGCCCTGATTACATCAGTGCTTTCTGGGCTGTCGTCAACTGGGATAAAGTTGCAGCACTCTTTGCTGCTGCAAAATAAGGCTATCTCGCCCACGCGTGATTTCCGATGCAAAACGGACGATCTGCTGCAGATCGTCCGTTTTTCGTTTTTCTGCAACCCCGGCCAGTTGCCGCTAGAGCTTGACACTCAGCGTCATCTCAGCCCATGCTCTTGCCAACAACAAACACAGCGAATTCATGAGCCAAGACGATCCTCCGAGTGACGAACTGAAAATCCCCTTCCTGCCCAATCTCATGACCGCAGGAAATCTCTGCTGTGGCTTCCTTGCCGTGCTTTGGATTTTCTATGGCCTCATCGAAACATCACAAGACCCGCGCAACTTCCTGCTTGGCAAAAAGCATTACGAAATCGCCATTCTCTTCATCTTTGGTTCCTGCGTTTTTGATTTGCTCGATGGCCGCATGGCACGTCTCACCGGACAAGACTCCCCCTTTGGTCGTGAATTTGACTCGCTTGCCGACATCATCTCCTTCGGTATGGCACCCGCCATGCTACTCGCCAAAGCGGTTCTGTTCGAGCTTCCCAACAACGTCGGCTGGGGCATAGCCATGCTTTACCTGCTCTGCGGTGCCATGCGTCTTGCTCGTTTCAATTGCCTCGCCGTCATGCCGAAAAAACCCACGGATCATGGCGACTTCGTCGGCATACCCATCCCCATGGCCGCGGGATTCATCGCCTCACTCACCATGTTGCTGATTCACAACTACGAGAGCGACAAAAACCTCGGCGGCTGGAAATATGTGCTCGCAGCTGCTATGCTGCTCCTCTCCTTCTTAATGATGAGTAAAATCCGTTACCCCAGCTTCAAAAAAATCGATTTTCGTGCTCGTTCTTCTATTTATACCCTAATGGCTGCCGCCTTCGCCATGATCTTGATCGTTGCCTATCGCTACCATGCTCCCGTCGTCTTGTTCTCCGCCTACCTCATCTATGGCTTCGTCAGACCATGGATCTCCAAACGCTGGAAGCGCGACATTGAATGGGAAAATGAAGACGATGAAGACCCAGCACCGACCCAACAGCCATGAGCGAAATCAAACTCATCGTCGGACTTGGTAACCCAGGCCGAGAATATGAACGCACTCGCCACAACGTTGGTTTCATGCTGCTCGACCTGCTCACCCAACGACACGGCACGCATTTTGAGCACTTTGCCAAATGGGAAGCCCACATCGCCAAATGGCCAAATTCCTCCATTCTCCTCGCCAAACCTCAGACTTTCATGAACCTCAGCGGGCGCTCCATCGGCAAAATTCTCCGCTATTTCAAATGGGAACCTCAGCACTGTCTCGTCGTTTATGACGATGTCAGCCTCCCTCTCGGACGTCTCAGGCTCCGTGAAAAAGGCGGCGCCGGTGGGCACAATGGCATCAAATCTCTCATCGAACATTTCAGCACCGATGCCTTTCCCCGCCTCAAAATCGGCATCGGCCAAGCCGAGGCCAACTCCATGACCGGACACGTTCTCGGCAAATTCTCCGAGTCCGAACAAGAAAGTTTGCAAAACATGCTTGCCACAGCCGCAAATGCCGTGCAAGATTGCCTCTCCCGAGGTCTATCAGACGCAGCGAACATCTACAACACTGCATCACCTAGCACCCCGTCCTAATCGATCACACAACCAATTAACATCTACCCTCCTGAACTTATTATGAGCAGAAACTACGAAGGAATTGTCATTCTCAACACCAAAGGCGCGGACGGCGGTGTCGAAGAACTCATCGGTGCAGTCACCAAAGACATCGAATCAGAAGGCGCGAAAGTTGCCGACGTAACGGACATGGGCCGCCGCAAATTTGCCTATCCCTCCAATCACCTTGACTCCGGTCACTACCTGAATTTCTCCGTAGTAGCTGAGCCATCCAGCATCGAAAAAATCAAAGGACGCCTCCGCCTCAACGGCCACGTCCACATGCAATACTTCCAACGCATCTAATCGAAGTAAGCATTTTCCGTAGTTAGCGCTCCTTTTACGAGGAGCCATAGAGTTTGATAACCCTACAACGACATGGCCAATCTCAACAAAGTCTTGTTACTCGGCAACCTCACCAGAGACCCCGAACTCCGCTACACGCCGAAAGGCACCGCTGTGGCAGATATTGGGCTCGCCATCAACCGCATCTGGAACAACGAGCAAAATCAAAGGCAGGAAGAAACCACCTTCGTTGATATCACCCTCTGGGGACGCCAAGCGGAAATTGCGCAACAGTATCTTACCAAAGGCCGGGGTGTCTTTATTGAAGGCCGTCTTCAAATGGACACGTGGGAAGACAAAGCCTCTGGCCAAAAACGCAGCAAACTCAAGGTCGTAGCAGAAAACCTGCAATTCATGCCCGACAGCAAAGGCGGAGCAGGAGGCACCGTTCCCGCAAACCCTGGTTCGAGCGCCCCTCGACAACTGTCTGCCCCATCCGGACCCATCGGCGGCACCATCTCAGAAGGTCGCTTCGACGAAGAAGACGAAATCCCCTTCTGATCAAAGCCACTCGTCCCATAAAATGGGCCGTTGCGACAACCCAGATCTCCTCGCATTCCGCAGATTTGCACTTACGACTTCTGCGCGAATTTAGATCGAGTCGTTACAGGATCGCAAATCGTTGCTGTGGCGGGAGGAGCAGCCACAGCAACGAATGCTAACCAAAAATCTGGCTCAGTGATGTGTCATCACTCCACAACGGTTGGGCGACATGCTTTCTTCCAGCGCAGGGAATGCTCGCGCAACTGCCGCGCCAAAGCGAGACTGCCGAAGCATAGGATGAGACTGCCGCAAGCCAAAAGGCCGAGCGCTACAGCTCGATCAAAGAATACGAGGGAAAGTAGCCCCGCGCCGATTAACATAAGCCCTCCCAGTGATAAACCTGTAGGAATAGCAAGGGAAAGTCCGTTTGCTACGCGTGCGCTCCATTTGACGATATGATTGTATGTGTCTTGATTCATGACGAGAGAAGCATCACACACCATGATGAAAGCCGTATGAAGTGTCTGTGAAAATTGAGTGAATCCCTCGACCTCTGGATTCTGGCTTTATGAAAGAAAGCGCCAAGAAGTTGCTGCTAGGCTTTGATGAGCAGGGCGTTTCATGCCTTGCGCGGCAATTGTTGTATCATAAATAATCACAATTCGTTGAAAATAACGATGCTACGGCGCGTATCTTTTCGAGCAATTTCATGAACACTTTCCCAGGACATTTATTGATCTTTCGTAGCATCGCAGCATCTTCCTGCCTTACGCTCGTTATCGCCGCAGAGGTGGAGGCACCAGCGAAGGCTGCCTACCCACGTCCGTTTTCTCGACCTTCTTCGATGAGGAAAGACTATAATACCTGGGGCGATGCCAAAGGGCCCGATGTCGGCGAAACCGCAGTGGACATCAGCCGCCTGCCTTCGCGTGTCGATAACTCGACCCGTCCGCAGTTCCCGCCAATCTACAGACAAAAAGGTGGCGCTTGTGGTCAGTTTACTGCGATTGCCTCGATCTTCACCTACGAAATGAATGTCCTCAATGGTACGGTCGCCAACACTACTGCGACACAATTTCCCGCCGATTTCTCCTGGAACATGTGCAATGCGGCTGACAGTGCCCAAGGATCAGAAGCCCATCATGGTTGGGAAGTCGCCAAGCTGAACGGCATCCCTACAGTCCAATCCTACGGACGCGTGGAAGGAGACAAAGACAAGATCGGTCGTTGGGCTAACGGTTACAACATCTGGCGTGAAGCCATGGAGTATCGCGTCGCTGGTTATCGCTACACTCCGACAGCCACTGCATCACAGATTAACGAAGCCCGAGGCTGGCTTTTTGATCGCAACCAACCTCAAGCAGGCAAAGAACCCATCGGTGGATTGCTGGCGCTAGACGGTCGCATGGGCGAACTCAAAAAAGTCACCAGAACCATCGCAGAGGGAGAATACCTGGCGGGCGAGGACCTGTGGATTCGTTGGGGGCCGAGTGGATACGGACACGGCATCACCTGTGCGGGATACGATGACAAAGTCGGGTTCGATGTAAATGAAGACGGAAAAATCACCAACGACATCGATATCAACGGCGACGGCAAAGTCACCCTTGCCGATTGGGAACGCGGTGCCTTCATCGTAGTCAACTCATGGGGTAAGGACTGGTCCAAGGATGGTAGAATTTACTTGCTCTACAGTGCCATGGTCGATCCCACTTGGGAGCGAGGAAATTACCTCGGGCGCATCGAGGTTGCACGACATCTCCCCCAAACAACCTTGAAACTGAAGGTAACTTGCAGCAAGCGCTCCGATCTCCGTTTAACGATCGGCGTCGCTGGCGATAAAAATGCCACGGCACCCGAACACGAATTCACCCCACAAGTCCTCAATGGCTGGCCTCTCTTCGGGAAGAATCGTAAGGACAACGTCGGCGACGTCCCCCTTGCCGGCCCTAGCGACGATACTCCGCTAGAACTCGGCATTGATCTCACGCCCTTGCTAGAAAAATTAGGCTCGGATGGCAAAGGAAAAGGCCGCCTATTTCTTCGCTTTGCCACTGCCGAAAAAAGCGATGCAAGCGGAACGCTTCAAACCTGCGCGATCCGCCACTATGATGAAAAAGGTGCCTTCCTCCGCGAATCAAGCATCGACATCAAAGACGGAGCCTTCGGCCAAACGCCGCTCGCTCTAGAACGACTGATCACTGATCACTGATCACTTTTTATTTAATTTCCACATCCGGCGCAATCATCAGGACTTGTGGTTTGCTAAATGCTTCCACTCGCCCGATGAGTCGGGCAACCGCAGCGCGGGCAGGATGGGGCAGACCTTGGAGCATACCTTCACGAAGCAATGAATCGCGCAAGCGCACGGCGGTAGTCGATTGGAAAGAAGCTTGGATGATTTCGTCATCATCCGTCTTCTTCGGCGCGGCAAACATGCCTTCCAATCCGCTCTTTGGCTCTGGCAAAAGTTTCACCTCCGCAGTCTCCATTTTGGCCGAAGTCCTAGCGTAAGCGATTGCTTCGTGTAATCCACCGATTTCATCTACCAGGCCGATTTCCAGAGCTTGGGCTCCGCTATACACTCTGCCACCAGCAAGTGGTTCGAGGTCGCCCTTGAGAGCCTTACCACGGCCATCTGTGACACGCTTCTTGAAGGTCGCGTAGGTCTTGAGCATCGAGTCGCGGATGATTTTTGCCTCATCTTCAGAAAAACCACGAGTCATCGTGTTGGCATCCGAGTGCTTTCCCCGCTGGGTGTTGTGGCTGGTGATCCCAAGTTTCTCCATCGCCCCTGCAACCACAAGCTTCATCCCTACGACGCCGATCGAACCAGTGACTGTGCCACTTTCGGCAAAAATTCGATCCGCGCCTGCGGAAACATAATAGCCACCACTCGCAGCGACTCCACCCATCGAAACGACGAACGGACGACCTGTGGCTTTCCATTCCTCCGCAGCCTCCCACAGCACATCGCTTGCCATCGCAGAGCCACCTGGCGAATTGACGCGCAAAACCAGTGCCTTCGCTCTTGGCTCCTTGACCAGTTTGAGAATCTGACTCCTCACTGGTGCCACAGACTCATCGGTGATGTCGCGATCCAGTGCCACCACCGCGATGAAATCTTTGCCGTAGCGCGAATCTTTCGCCGACGAAAACGCCAATTGGAAAATATCCATCATCCCTTCGATTTCCGGCCCATCCAAATCTGGTAACTCGTAACTGCGATCAAATTTCGCTTCTTTGCCATACGTTTCGCGCAGCTTTTTCACGAAGTCGGTTCGATACATCAGATCGTCTGCCACGCCTGCCTTGACGATTCCGGAGGCATCGATCGCTCCGTCATCGATGACGTTGCGCACGACTGCAGGTTCCAGCTTTCGACCCTCTGCAACGGTAGAAACGAGTTGTTCGTACATGGAATCAATCAGCTTTTCTTGCTGAACCCTCGCCTCCTCGCTTGGACCAGTTCGGTAAAAATTTTCCCCGAAACTCTTAAAATCGCCGATGTGGATGACATCCGCTTTCACCCCCACCTTATCGAGCAGATCCTTGAAGTACATGGATTCGGAGCTAATGCCATGAAACTCGCAGCTCGCCTCCGGCAGCAAGGTGAAATGATTCGCCGCACTGCCAAGCACGGCAATGCTGTTCGATAGCCCCTCGGTGTAGAGCCAGACATCTTTTCCCGCTTGGCGCACCGCTAGCAACTGCCGGCGGAATTCGAGGATTTGCGAGAAATCCATACTCGCGCCATCGGCATCGACCACCACCGCCTTGACCGCAGGATCTGCCACAACCTTCTCCAAGCTACGCGTTAGGTCAAACATCGTCAGCGGGCGAGAAGCATCCATCGACAGAGACAGGAGCGAACTACCCGAATCTTGGCCAGACTCGGAAATCACGCCCTCCAGATCATACACCGCGACGATTGGCTTCACAGCCCTGGCGGGCTTTTCCTGTGCAAACAAAACGGAGGATGCCAAAGAGGCGATGAACAACTGACGGACAATGGATTGGATCATGGGATAACAAGTAAAGTTCTTAGGAGACTTCGTCAAGGACGCAGGTGAAAATCACAAGATGCCAACACGATTCGCGTAGCATCTTGCCCGTTAGAGAGATTCTCCATACTGCCAGCCCTCGCGAACAGGTTCTTTGACAAAGGCATTTAACTCAGGCCGATTGGTGACTTTTCCGGCCTTGGCATCCCACTCGATGCGACCTTTGAAGCGCTGGGCTAGCACGCCGAGAAGAACGATTTCCGTCAGCTTCGCGCCGTAGGGGAAGTGCGAGCCAGGCTCTGGCCCTTCGCCTTTGATCGCCCGTAGCCACTCGCGAAATGGCCCAGCAGCCACTCGCGGAATCACGACAGGTGGCGGACTGGCTTTCCAAGATTTCCCGAGTTCTTCGGGCAATAAGGTCGGGCGACCCGCATGGGTGCCACAGCCGATCATCCCTTTGTCGCCCAACATCCAACATGCTTGGCCAAGGTGCGCTGCGTGCTCGGCACCGAATTGCTCGATGCGTCCGACCTTGCTCCAATCTTGTGGGCCGTCAAACCAATCCATGGTCACAGGGCCACGCTCTGCATTGCCGGGAAAATGAAAGCGAATGTGACTGCCTGCCGGAATCACGCCATCCAGCGAATCGGTGCGTTGGAGGCATTCCACGGCTGTCGGCGGATCCAAATCTAAGGCATACACAGGCGTATCCAAGGTGTGACAACCCCAATCGCCCAGCATCCCTAGCCCGAAGTCATAAAACGTCCGCCATTTGCTGGGATGATAGTCAGAATTGTAGTCTCGATGCGCCACCGGCCCTTGCCAGAGATCCCAATTCAAGCCAGCAGGCACGGGCTGCCCCGGCAGTGGCATCACCGCAGGCTTGGCGAAATGTTGCCCCCCAAGCTCTGGTCCGGTATTGTGGCAATACACCTGCTGCACTTTTCCGATCAACCCTGCCCGATAAGCTTCCACCGATTGGCGGATGCCATCGCCCGCATGACCTTGATTGCCCATTTGCGTGATGACCTTATATTTTTCACGCGCCTTGACCAAGGTTCTGGCCTGCCAAATGTTATGCGTCAACGGCTTCTGCGTGTAAACGTGAATGCCGCGCTCCATGGCAGCCATCGTGGCGGCAAAGTGTGTGTGATCGGGCGTGCTGATAACCACCGCATCGATGTCTTTGTGCATTTTATCGAACATCCGGCGAAAATCCTCGAAAAATGGCTGACTCGTGCGCCACTTTTTCATGTTTTCCGCACACAAATTTTGATCAACATCACAAAATGCTACCAAATTTTCCTCACTGCAACCTTGCTCATACGGCTGCCGAGCAATCCAACCACCTGAACCGATGAACGCGATGTTAAGCTTGCTGTTGGCGGATTTTCGCGGCGTGCCTTGAGCGTAAGTGGGCATGCCGACACCTGCGGCGAGCGCCCCTACCGACTGAGAGATAAAATTTCGACGATTCATTCTAGCCTGTTGCATACCCATAAGCGGGCTGTTTCTTTCATGAGAAGTGGATTTTTCTGAGCTTACAAACATCTCAGAGTTCAGTCCCATCGCTAGGCTTTTCGATTTCTGCGGAAATATTGATGTGAGGAATGCCCGAATTCAAATAGCACGCTACCCGCCGTTGGATGTGCCTTTATTGTTGGCCTTTGTTGGATTCGCCCTTGTGACGCTGAGATCCCCGAAATCGACCCAACCATACATACAGACCTAGAGCCATGAAAAGCACCGCACTCAGAATGCACAGATTCTCGGGCCAATGGGCTAAGATGTTTGCGAGCGTGTCAACTTCCATGACTGGCGTCCCATCCTCACTGAGCAATGGCAGACCCGCCGAATCATGCCTCTCACGCACAACGATGAAAGGTGATGCCAAGCTACCCCCGAGTAGAATCATGAATAGCGCCCACACGAAACATCGTGTCGGAGTGGCTATCAATTCAGCTAAAATGCTTCGTATGCGGATCATGTCGAATTCAGTAGTATTCTTGCAAAACGATGAGCACATCCACCACTACCAGCGAGAGCAAGCGTCGATCACGGGGTTAAGGTTCTGGTTACAGGAAATCATCTCAACGAAACGACTGGTAGGGGTTGTCACGGCGGGTCTTGTTGGGCTTCTGTTACTTTTGGGATGAGGCGACGAATTCAGATGACTGGCGCGGAAACTTCGAGATAAGCCACTTGAGGACTTCAAGTTGAGCATCCGATGGAGCGCGTCGAATCTGAATGAGTAACTTGTCGGCCATAGGACGTTGCAGTGTGACATTGGAAGCGCCCTCATTACAAATCGAGCATATCGCACGAAGGTTACTTGGCTCATCTGATCCTCCGACTGACTTGTCGATCATATGACCAATATGCAACCGTGTGCGACGAGATGGGTCTTCAGGGTGTGGCTCACCGGCCACAGCACCGCACATCTGACATGTAAATCCATTACGATCCAAGACAATGGCACGAGTCTCCTTAGATATTGCACGCTCGAATGCTGGCTTCGGGGCTGGGTCAAGAAGTAGATACTGACCTGGCTTCAATTCGTCTCGATCATTATGGGTCAAAATCTGGTAACCCTCTTCCGTTCTCAGCTCTCGCACTCTTCTTGCCCATTCGGTAATTCCTCCGGCAATCTCCCTAAGTTCATTGGAGTCCATGACCTTCCCAATGTTCATGAGAAAGTGTGCCCGTAAGTTGTCGCGTGCTCCCATAATCCTTTAAGCTGTTGCAATTTTGACAAGTGATGAGGCTTGCAGTGATTGAAAAATTCCAGATGCTACAGCCGCCGCCACAGGCGGCGGAAAAGCATTTCCTATTTGACGGTATGCTGCTGTTTTCTTGCCAGTGAACTCCCAGTCATCAGGAAATCCTTGGATGCGAGCGACCATTCTTACCGTGAGACGCGGCATACCGACAAAGTCTCGATCTGGTGGCTCATTGGCGATACCCATGCCATCGATACCAAGCGAAGCCCAAGCACGTTTCGCACGTGTCGGCCCTAAGTCTGGCCCGCCATGCTTCTTCGACCCGCCAACTATAGTCGGCGCAACAACATTGGCGCGCTTGCGCCAATCCTTAGCCATCCCCCAACCCTTCAACGCTAGCAAATCGTGCAACGTATCGCCAACCGTTGGAGCAGGAAAAAGCGATGGCGCAGGCCACGGAAAGCCGCCCTTCACATCCTTGCGTAAAGCCATAAATACAACACGAGGCCGAAGCTGAGGCACTCCGTAGTCTGACGCATTTAGTAATCTCCAATCCGTCCGGTAGCCCAAAGATGCGATCTCTCCAGAAATATACTGCCGATAATCCTCAAATACGGCATCCAAAATGCCTCGGACATTCTCAATCATTACCGCCCTTGGGCGCATCTCCTTCACCAAACGTATGCCTTCGGGAAATAAATTGCGCTCGTCAGCATCTCCGAGCTGCTTGCCTGCTACGGAAAAAGGCGGACAGGGCAGACCACCCGCGAGAAGATCGACCCCCTTGTAAGGCCGACCATCGAAATCTCTCAAATCTTGCTGTATGACATTCCAATCTTTCCTGTTGGCTTTCAAGGTGTTACAGCAATGACCATCGATCTCAACCAGTGCAGAATGATGGAAGCCAGCTTGTTCTAGGCCAAGTGCCTGCCCGCCTGCTCCAGCGCAAAGTTCGACTGCTGTCAAAGTATTCATCGCGGGTAGTATCGTCCGTGTGCTCATCCGGTCAAGCTTGGATAGTGTTCATTTGTCTCCTAACGTCAAAGTGTTGGCGCACCCGCTAGCGGGAGCCAGCGTTGCTCGCGGGTTTGAGGGTGAAGAAAGTGCACCATCGAAAACAGAGGGGCTAGTGGGTGTTGCCATGCACGTCTTGTTCGGATTCTTCTGATTCATCATGGCTTGCTGAAAATCCCGGATATTCACTTAAGAATAAGGAGAACCCTGCACTGCCTAACTTAATCATAAACTCTGGACTAAGTGCAGAACCACCTCCTCCTGCATCTCTTCTCCAGCAGAATCCCACATCAGCAATATACTCGCCTGTAGGTAAATCTTTCAGATTGGCTTCTATCCAAGATTCGAGAAATCCAATCTGAGCAGATAAGTCCCACTCATCATCACCAAGACATGCAAGAGAAATAGAATCTCCGCCTTCTCGAAATATGCGTCTAATTGAAACGGGCATCTTATTCTTATATTTCTTCCGAACGATGAGCTCATCCACCACTACCAGCGGCGGTGAACGTTGATCACGGGGTTAAGGTTCTGGTTACAGGAAATCATCTCAACGAAACGGCTGGTAGGGGTTGTCACGGCGGGTCTTGTTCTGCCGTGGATTATTTCTTCATGACCTTGAATTTCACCCAGGTTCTCTGTTCTTTGATTACAGTCGGATAATACACCGTAATTTCGTTATCGCTTTCGCGACGTAACGCAGGCCGTTCTCCACCGCCTGACATTTGACAGTCCATCAATGGCCAAAGTTTGCCATCCTTTGACTCAAACAGAATCTCAGCGATTGCCGAGTCGCTGGCCGAGTCTTTCTTCACGGAAACACCTACGGTGATAAGAAATGGAGATGTTGGAGTACCCTCAACGGTGATGCTTTTATCCACGGAGCCAAGAAAAGCAACTTCTCCTTTCAGGTCTTTGTTTTCCTTGGCGTTGAAACTGGCGAATGATGACAGTGCAAAGTCAGACTTCTTTCCGCATCCAACAAGAAGTATCGCGAACATCAATAGTGCTAATATTGGTTTCATCATTTTTTTCCTCGCAACGTATAGGCCATCCACGGCGGGGAGGGAAGCCTGAAATCAAAGAAGAACGTTACCCGCCGTTGGATGTGCCATCTTCGGCTTCCTTTCGTAAGCGTAGTCCGGGTGCGATCCTAAACATCCAATAACAGATTAAAAAGCAAACAATATCGAGAGGAATCCACCAAATAGGGTCTACCCAGTACCGTCCCCATGTCCAGCTTCCCACGGGGTAAAGAAAATCCACGCCACCAGAAATGGCATCACAAAACATGTGTAATAAATATGCCCCTGAAAGAACTAAGGCTAAACAAATAGAAATCTTTCCCCGAGTAAACACTGCGACTAGAATCACTAAAATTGAGAGCGCAATCCAGCATGGAATATCATGTGACCAGCTCGTCATTCTCGCTTCTAGTGATAAGTGTGGACAAAGAATATCGGGTAAAGCCCCGGCAAAACCAATTGCTACAAGTCCCCAGCGTCCGAGCCAATCGGATCGTTTTGAAATAGCATTCGTCAATATAACAGGGAGAAGTGCGTGTGTGAAAATGTCCATCTGGTTTATTGCCGAACGATATAGGCCATCCACGGCGGGAATGGAAGCCCGAATTTAAATTGAGACGTTACCCGCCGTTGGATGAGCCGGCTTGTTCGCTTTTGTTTTTTGCTTTGGAGATTACGTCGGTCAGATCATCTGCCAGTTCCTTGTCGGCGACGTTGAACTTGCCTTCGATTGCCTTGAATACCTTCAAATTCTTGATCGGTTTCTCGCCAGAATCCTCACCAGCCCGGTCGCCTACTTTGATCTTCCCTCTCTCCCGCTCTCGAAATTCGGCACTGACAGCTAGCCCGTCCACGTAGTGAATTGTCCACTCACGAATGACGAACGAATGGATCGCATAGGCTCGGACGCTCTCAATCTTCTTGCCGTCTGAAATGACTTCAATCGTCGCACCGTCACAAGCAGGCCTCCACTCTATTGTGGTCTCGACCAACTCGGCGTGTGCAGCGATGGCGGAAGTTATGGCAAGCAGAGTTATTTTCATATGCACAAAATCTTGAGCGAACGTTAAAAGTCAGACACGAACCGCGCTGGCGCGGAATGTGCGGCTCGGATCACATTCCGTGACAGTGCGGTTCGTTGTCTGTAGTGACTGGTTGGGCTCCGTGGTTTTCATTCCGTCGTCTTTTGGGGTAAAAAGCTTGTGATTATAAAGACTACTCCAAGCGCAAATAATGCGAAACTTCCCCAATAAATAATCGGATCAAGTGCGGGCGAATTCCAACTTCCGGTTTGGCTTCCTTGTTTGTTCGCGATCGTTAGGGCGGAAGTATAAATCGTGCCCTCCATCCGCCACATGCTGCCATCGATACTATTCGATAACCTTTGGACACTAACGTGAAGCGTGTATGAAAGTGAGGCGATGGAAACCAAGATAGCTCCAAGTGTTCTAGTATTCATTTTATTTTTGCACAACGTCGAGGCCTGGCACCCGCTACCGGGAGCGCCCCTCCGATTCAGGTTGAGGTTTGTCGCTGCCCTCAGACTTCGACTCAGGGCGGGTAGCGGGTTGCCCAGTGCCGGCTTGTTCTTTGCGTGTGAACGGCTTCGACTTGTCATGAGCGGCAAATTTCTTCTGAATAGCTAACCATTGCTCCTCTTGGCCCACTGGCGCTGCGATTCGTAATGCGATCTCATGATGATGCCGATGGGCTACTATCCGGATGCATTCGAGTGCAGCGTATCCCGCAATCTCCAGCGTACTAGCTGAGTAATTCTCTGGTATCGGTTGTCTTAGATCGAGAAGCACATTCTTCGACATGAATTCCTGTGTGATCTTAATTTTGTGGAGAGATAGCAAATTACAATCACGCTCGGCTCCTTCCATTATGTATTCCTTTGCGATAAGCTCATAGTCAGGCCCGTTGTAGTGCATTATGAAAAAAGGCTTGGGGAGAATCATATACATTTCATCAGTGTCGGGGGAGTCTGTAGTGGTCCACTCTTCGGTTTCTGTTTCTCCGAAATCCACAATCGGTTGTGGAATCAGGATTGTGGCGCTTATACCGCCTTGCAGACCGCATACCGAAGCAAGATAAAGAATGAGATGTAATGCTAGTGTCTTCATTGAATCGAAAGAACGCTGAGTCCCCCTACGCCTGACCGGGGGCGAGGGTGGAACACGGGGTGGAGGTTGTAGCGGTCATGGCGGCTGGAACTGGAGGCGTGTCAGGCGTTAGGAGTGACGGCTTGTTCTGCTTCTTCATTTCTGTGGCGGCTTTGATGATTGCGAATCGTGTGCCTTCAACTCCTTCTCAATGTTGTCAAACTCATACTTGGTTCTCCCCTGTGCCTCCCACCAAATCGCAGCCTTTCCAATCGCCTCCAAACGCTCCTCAGTCGTGCCAGTGCGCTTGTATCCAAAGTCCATGCCAACCTGCTTCTGGAGCAATTCGCAAGCAGTATCAGCATAGGAGAACGTTTGTGAACCGTTCTCGACACTGCGGCTGCCAGTGTTCTCGGTCTGGCTGAGGGCGAGTGCGAGAATCGGTATCGCATACGGATTGGTGTCGGCTACTCCGCTGTTCACGACGCATGCCCATACCGCTCCAGCACCGGGTCCTTTACTGTTGCTGATCTCTTCTGATGAGATCGCCTGGAGCAGCTCCCACTCCCGTCGGCTGCCATGCTTGCACAAGTAAAATGCTATGTGCGAATCGTGGATCAGCCCGGGGCGTCCGAGCCACGACTTCCATTCCCGGTAAAAAATGTCCACTGGCGACGTGTCGCCGAGTTCCGCAAGTGCATCAGCTGCATATGCCCCGCCATGGGTGCGGGGGTTCTCATCAATCATTGTCCGAAGCACTTGTAATGCAAACTCCCGATCATCCGTCCCGCTCCCCTCAGCGAGCTTGGCCAAGGTCGCAGCCATCCAGACAGTTTCTGGGTATGACCGGCCATGTGCCAACTGCGCGCGAATGCCCGCCGCCACCGACTTGTCCTTCACATCCTGCCACCATTTGGTCACGCGCTCAACCACCATCCTGCGATCGGCATCCGGAAGTTGATGAAGGTATGTGCCGAAAATGTTGTCGCAGTGAAATCGAACCCTGCCGTGATACTCAATCATCGCCAACGCGAGGTCACAGACTCTCGGGTGCGGGGTAGTCCAGTCCAGAAAGAACGTGGAATCACATCGCGCAGGGTCTCGATCACTGAGAAGCGGTATAAGCCGACTGATCACAGCGCGATCTGCAGAGGCGAGTTCGGATGCCGGGTCATCCGGCTCCCTGGCTATGAAGACCTTCAGCGGCTCGCCCCAATTCGCAGCATCCCGAAGCAGATGGAATGGAATGCGTGTGTTGGCGAGTCGGGATTCGGGCTGTTCCTCACCATGAACCGACCGACGCTTCGCAGATGTCGCAAGGTCAACAAGGAACGGGCGGGCCATTCGGGCATAGGGACTCTCCCCGTGCTTGACCACCACTGGAGCGAGACGATCTGCAATGCTCTGCCGATCCCCTCCCTTGCATAAAGCGTCTACTGCAGTGCTGTAAGCTTTGGACAGATCATCAGAGGGAGGAGCAATCTCTGCTTTGGTTGGGCAAGCCAAAACGGCAGACAGGATCAAGATAGCAGCATGGATTCTTGTATTCACGATTTGTTTTGATTCATACAGAACGATGAGGCCTGGCAACCGCTACCGGGAGCGCCCCTCCGCTTCAGATTGAGGTTTGCCGCTACCCTTTGACTTCGACTCGGGGCGGGTAGCGGGTTGCCCAGTGCCGGCTTGTTCTGCTTTGGTTTGAATTGTTCCAGGACCAGCGACCTTCACAATCTCAAAGCCTCTTATGATCGTCTCTTCTCCTTGGAATGAAATAGTGATCGAATCCCCTGCCTTAATAAGGCTAGCTTTTGCCTTTGTTTCCTCCCACAACTTTTTCCATTGTTCTGCAAGTTTGGCTCTATCATCTTTGTGCTCGTTCCTTGGATCTTCCCAGTCTACTTCATAGGTCTTAATCTCGAATACACCGTTTTCCATCTTGCCATGTATCCATTGAGCGGATTGTGACCCAACGCGACCATCTCCATGCAACTCATCGGAAACGATTCTCGTCTTGTACATCCCATCGGCTCGGATACGAATTACATCCTCGTGGACTTCAATAGTTCTCACATTTGAGACCGCAACCACAGTCGAACCGGCCGCAAACACGGCTTGAAGAGATAAACACACTGATAAAACTAGGAGAAGGGCTTTCATGGTCTTATTTATTATGCAGAACGTCTAGTGATGGCAACCCACATGCGGGGGGGCGTAGACGCGGGGTTAGGGATGTAAAAAGTGAAAGCATGGCAAATAATGGAGCATGTGGGGTTGCCATGCACGCCTTGTTCGTGACTTCTTCCGAAATCACGTGCGATGAACAACGACCAAAATGTAGCGAAGAATCCGCCATCGTGCAAGCCGCAAAGTATGGGTGCGAAGAATCGACAGAACCTAAGGAAAAAACCCGAGCCAGAGAATCTGCAAAGACTCGTCGCAACCCGAGAACGAAAGCCCAGCCGAAGAATCGGCAGAGACTCCAACAACACCTAAGTTGATACACTAGTTTTTATTGCCCCACAAACGATTAACCCGTGAGTGCGCTAATCGTTTGGCTCCAGAAATTGCTTGATACAGATGTTGTCAAGACGCGAAAATCTTTTTTATCAATCGAAAGATCATTACACCAAAAGTCCAGAGGCTGTAGGTGGAACCAGCTAAGATTAGAACGCTAGCGAGAATTGGATGCTTATTAAAGAATGCGTCCTCTTGTTCCCTCTCTCGTCGGAATACGCTATCTGGTCTCGTTACCTTCCAAACTGCAATCATTGTAGCTACTGCAAATGGAATAGTAAACCATATAAGGAACAGTGCTTCACGACTCATCATAATCCAAAGGAATAACAGAGTCGTCCCAAATGATAGAGATGCGACAATCCACAATTCGATTCTACGATGACGATACGGATCAATCATGCCTCTTAGTAGATATATATTGCTTTGGATTTCCTTCACGAACGATGAGCACATCCACCACTACCAGCGGCGGTGAACGTCGATCACGGGGTTAAGGTTCTGGTTACAGGAAATCATCTCAACGAAAGGGCTGGTAGGGGGTGTCACGGCGGGTCTTGTTGGGCTTCTTTTGTTTGATTCGGAAGCGGCGGAGGAGTGCCATCAGCATCTCGTCGTAATGCGTCTATGTCGAAGTAATGTTTGATCCGCGGGTAAAGGCGGATGCTCTGCAAATACAAGAGAAGATATCCGATTAGGATACCGAAAAATGTTCTTGGTATCATGGCCAGAGGTGACTCCCACTGATTCGCCCACATATACACGATGAATGATGTGGCAGTAAGCAGCATGATCTTGACAAGCGTGGTCTTACGCTTCTTGTCATCGAGCAAGTTCAATATTTCATTAGCGATTTTTCTTTGATTCATCTTTCAATGATTTTGCCCAACGTTGATGTGGATGCAACCGACCCCTCCGCAAATCACAACACAACGAAGGGACAACAAACGATGAATGACTCAAACCTACCAACCCGCTATGCCGGCTTGCATCCCACGCCTTGTTGGGCTCTTACTTTTGCCGCCACGGATACTTCATACCGCCAGTTTTGTCGTCGACATCGAGCAGTAGCACGTGCAACAGAAAACCGACCGCAAGGCCAATACTGTAGCAGCTGAACATGACGCCATCTCTGTCGAACAAAGCTGTCACCGCTCCGCCTCCAACCGCGGAAATAACCGTGGATAGGCTGCCAACAGAAATCTCTTTAGCGAACGCGAGGATGAACCTCAGCACCCATCCGATTACGAATCCGAAACAGCCCGCGCCGATAATTTTTAGTATGGTCATATTGAAATTGTTCCCGACGAATAGGCCATCCACGGCGGGAATGGAAGCCTGAATACAAAGAATTACGTTACCCGCCGTTGGATGTGCCGTCTTGTTTGAGGCTATCGCTCAAACCTATCTTTGGAGTTCGCTTTGAGTGCTTCTTCATCACAGGCTTGTTCTATGGAATCTCTAAATGCTGATATCAAGGCGGATATCGAGAGCGTGACGATAGGCTGAACGTAAATACTCCCATGTTTTCGTATAGAATGCACAGAACCCACAGACTCGGGGATGATGGATGCTAACATCTCGGTAAATTCTTGAACAGTTGCTTCTTCTTTCATGGTTTGCTATTTGTGTATCGATCTATAATATCGTGGAGTTCATTAAAATAAATGAACAATGAATCTGAAAATGAAGCTAGCACGTCGCGGTGGCGCTCCTCACGAAATAAGTTTCTTTTCTTGGCATCGACGCACAGGAAGCCCCAGTATCGAATAGATTGAGCAAATTGCGGCCCAGGCCGAGGAATATGACCGCCGCTTCTATTATGTGGACGATACCGAATAGGAGAAACAAAAGTGCTTTTGTATCGTAGATTCCACTGTCGAACTATCTTCATTCCAAGTATCGGAAGACTCTGCGGAGTCCCCCCATAACGCGCAAATGAAGGAGACTGATAACGGCCAAGAAGCCATTCGTCGGGGACATTGTTGCAGATGTAGCCTCTATCGCAGGAGGGCATAGACCTGAAAATGCTGTAACAAGGTGTATCTTCCTCAATGGGATGTGGCGCCTGCTGAGAATCGTCTAGACCTCTTGCGTGCATGGACAGCGAATCGCGATAAATGGTCTTGAGAAGTGGATGTTTGCCGTGTTGAAGTTCCTTTATGCAGACCCCGCACTGTGCCCCAGTCAAAATAGAAAAACAGTGTGATATTGCATCCAGCATCGATGTTGTCGAAAGTTCAATTTCTTCAATATCATCGCTCGTCAAAGTGCCAGAGGCCATACGTTGCCGAGTCCTTGTGAGGACAGTGCGGATTGTGTGATTAACGTGATGAGTAAACGGAGGTATGTCTGCGTAACGATGGAGCTTGCGGGAGTGAATGAGAAAAATGTATCCAGCGAGGGAGATAGTGACTGCAACCAAAAAAATAGCATATATAGCCCCCGCCGAATCCTTTGGAATGATTTCTTCTATCTTAATAAACGCAAATATCGAGGCCGCTGCGGCAGCAGCCTGGAAGAAGGCATTGAAGTAGCTGGAAAATTTGTTTGTTTTAGGAGGCATTTGGAAAGATTGCCCATCCGGGCGTGAGTGTTTGATTAGGAAACGACTTATAACTCATCTACGGCGGGGATAGAAGCCCGGATTTAAACTGGAGCGTTATCCTCCGTTGGATGGAGCACCTTCGTCTATTTTTTTGGTGGGCGGGTCGGCGGGTTCTGTGGTGGCACGCCCACCTTCCTGATTTCTTTCCTTGGTGGTGGCGGTGGATTGCTGTTCTTGGGAGGAACGTAACCTGCCTTCAAGTCTATTTTGTTTTTGTCGCTCATTGTTTGTTGTGTTGGTAATGTTTGTTGCTACTTGATAAGTAAAATATAGAAATATGCTGATTCCGGCAATGCTAGAAACCGCTGACAAGCCGTTTGCGGCACTTGTCCAAGGTGTCCATCGGTTCGTTAATGGCTTTCTGCGTTTCTTACCTTGGGGCTTGTCAGGTGTAGAGTGCTTCAAAAAATCTTCATGTTCCTCATCAAGAATCACTATTTGTCTTCCAACAGCCATCGTGCTCAGGAATAAGCTCAGAAATCCCAACGCGATTGCGACACTCATCACGCCCCATGCCCATGCGAGCAATCGCAAATCAATGGATGCCGCTTGGGACGCAACCTTCTCGTAAAATACAAGAGAGAGAGCCGCAGCACCTGCCGGAAGTCCGATGAGCCATTTGTCAAATCGCTCGGTAACAGAAAGCAAGGTCGATAAGAGAGTCTTGCGCTCGTCAGCTAAAGCATTGCATCTCCTTAGCACATAGCTGTAGTGCTCATCATGCGTCGTTGTAATCTCTTCTTCTGGCATTCTTTTTGACGAACAGATTATATTCGTATCCACCCATGATCGTATATCACGGTAGCAGTAGATGCGGGATGATGTGGGGATTTGGCTGATATGGCAAGGATTTTTATGAAGATCGTGCACCGCGTAAAAAGGCTTAGCCTCACGCGATTCCCTATCAGGTTTTCAGTAGTGGGAACTGGGCGGCGGCGTTCCCTTGCTGATATACGGATGGGCGGCGCGGAGCCCTGATGCGATCTTTCGCTCCCTCGCTACTCTGGACGCTGAATGGTGATCGTCTGGCTGCCAGCTTCATGGCCCGCATCCGTCATCGCATACATGCGAAACTGCTCTTCGCTGCCTGGCACCGATAACCCATCCTCCGTCAAAAACGTCGTCTCGCTTGCTGGCTGCGTTTTTACCGTGCGCTCACTCGCGGTCTGATACGGCACGTCTTCGCTGGTGCGCAGTTGCAGCCGCGTCACCTTAGGATCGTCCAACGGCGCCACCACGATGCGCGCTTTGCCTACGCTAGCATCCCACTCGCCGCTCACCTGTGGGCGATCTGGCGTAGCGCCAGAAGGAGGAGTCAACAGCGGCAAGGTCTCAAACAACGGCGTGCCAGCCGAAAAATTTAGCTCCACCACCTTGCGATAATCGATGAGCTGTCCACGCACCTTTTGATAAAGCTCCTCGCGTTGACGTCGGTTCAAAGCCGCATCATTCGTCGCCTGCGCCAGCTCCGGATAGGTATTGCGCATCACCGCCAGATCAGCCACAAAATCAGCCAACGCATAGCCACCGCGTAAGGTCAGCGGCCCAGAAAATCCAGGGATCGTTGCTCCATTGATCTTCTCCCATGTGCTCGCCGCATCATCCAACGCCTTCAACAACACGGCCGAGCCCGCATTTCGCCCCGGCTTGTCCGGCAAATTTCCCGCATAAGGACTATCCTTCACATACACCTCAATGGCAGCACGCAATTGGCTAAATCTCTCCAACAACGCCGCCCGTCGCTGATCGCGCTGAAACTGCACAATCTGCAACGAGTTATCCAAATCCTCCTGTTTGCTAAGAATGCGCTGCATCTCCGCGCGATCCGCCTGCAAATCAGCCCGAGCATAACCGCCCCCCAACAAAACAGCGCCAGCCGGAGAAGAATCGACAGAGAACCAATGAGCAAGAAAGTTGTCGATCGTGATGATGTACGAAGATATTCCAGAAAAAGCCATAATCGAATAAAATGAATGATTGTTGATGCACACTCAGCTCTATGCAGAGTGGTTGCGGAGCAATGATGAACGAATGACATGCGTATGTCAAATCAATTTACTAACTTTTTTTCAAAATTGATGAATTGCCGATCAAATACGAAAACTTGATGGTTACAATGAATTGCATGACGATAAGAATCAATGCTATGCCGATAACAAATGCTATCCTGTTGGCTGTCGGCGGAACAGACAATCTAGTCGGCGTAGCATACAATCTGACCAAAATAGCTGACAATGCAGTCGGCGTAGTATGCTAACGTATCAGCGTAGCGACAATTTTATCCGTTATGTTCATCCATTAAACAATCGTAACGCACTAAGCATTCTGTGTCATTTTCTTATACTGCCGCGCAGCAAGTTTTTTGGTTTTCTGAAAAAGGAAATCGGGAGGAAATTCTGATGAAATTCTCACGGAATAAAGAAAAACAGGCTGGAAGCCTGTTTGCCGAGACAGGCGAGGACGCCTGTCCTCCTTTCACAAAACTTGCTGCGTGGCAGTATCGTGATTCTACTGATTGCCAAAAGTCCGTGCGGGAAAAATAGGAAAAAATTCGTCAGCCACATTACCAATCGGATCATCGCAGGAGCTTGGAGTGCGGAGACATGTCTCCGCTTTGGATCGGCGCGACATGTCGCGCCGGGGGGAAAGCGGCGACATGTCGCCGCACTCCAAGGGGCGACATGTCGCCCTGATGCAAAGCGGCGACATGTCGCCGCACTCCAAGGCTGTCGCTATTCGGGGTGAATGGCTCACCTTCGCGATGGTCTTGTCTTTTTCTCTGCTACGGCTCATGCTCTGCCCATGCGCGATGGGCCGCCGGCGGTGTTGGATTTTTTTGTCATTGATGAATCGGATGACTACCTGGTGGTGGGCAAGCCGGCGCCGCTCATCGTGCATCCTGCCAATGGCAAAGAGGAGCCGACCTTGCTTTGCGGCGTGAAACAGATTTTGGCGTTCGAGGGCGCGAATGGCCATCAGCCCGCGATCATCACTCGCTTGGATCGCGAAACAAGCGGCTTGGTCCTAATTGCCAAGCACACGAGGGCCGCCAGCACGCTAGCAACGGCGTTGCAAAATCGCGATGCGCATAAGGAATACCTCGCCATCGCCCATGGCTGGCCGACGTGGGAAAACTACGACTTGGACGCGCCGATCCAACGCAAGGGGCTGACGGAACAAAGTGCCATTTGGTTGCGGCGCGCCGTGCATCCTGCGGGGCAGCCGAGCAGGACTTCGTTTGATGTGCTGCAACGCTGGGAAAATGCCATGGGCAAGTTTTCTTTGTTGCGATGCCATCCGATCACGGGGCGCACGCATCAAATTCGCGTGCATTTGGAGTTTCTTGGGCATCCGATCGTGGGCGATAAAATCTACGGTCGCGACGATGAAACGTTTCTGTGTTGGATCGAAGATGAGCTTGATCCGAGCTGCGATCATGGGCTTTTCCTGCCGCGCCATGCCTTGCACGCCAGCCGATTGCGCATACCTTGGGAGGGCGTGATGCTCGACTGGCACTGCGATTTGTCTAGCGATCTGGCGGAGTGGATCAACGGCGCGAACGGCGATGGCCCTCACTTGGGCGACAAGCGCACTTCGTAAATGTGTGGCCAGCATTTTCCGGTCACATAGAGCAGCCCGGTGGTGGCATCGTAGGCAATGCCGTTGAGCACGTGATCCGGCGAGCGGCGGGGGCTATCGCGATCGATGCCGGTAAAGTCGATCATGCCGATGACCTTGCCCGTGTGGGGATCGATGCGGGCGATTTGTTCCTTGCGCCAGATGTTGGCAAAAATTTCGCCATCTACGTATTCCAGCTCGTTGAGTTGATCGATGGCTTTGCCATTCCACGTGACGCTGAGCGTGCGGGTGGGTTTCATGGTGCTGGGATCGATGACGCGAATCTGGGCGCTGCCGTCGCTGAGGAAGAGAAATTTCCCGTCATTGCACAGCCCCCAACCCTCGCCGGCGTAGGAGAAATTTTTTTTCCAATCGAGCGTCTTGGCGTCGTAGATGAATCCGGTTTGGTGTTGCCATGTCAATTGATAGACGAGGCCATGGAGCACCGTGAGGCCTTCGCCAAAATAAGAGCCTTGGAGTTGCTTGAGGATCAGCGGTTTGCCCGTGGCAGGATGGACGCGGCGGATGGATGAGGCGCCCTGCATGCCGGTGCTTTCGAGCCACTGGCCTTGGTGGATTTCTAAGCCTTGGAGGAAGGCTTGCGGATCGTGGGGGAGTTTTTTCACCACCTCATAGCGCAGCTCGGTGGCGGACTGCCATGCCGGTGCCTTGCGCACCTCTGCCACTGCGGGCTGGCCGGGCGGGGATGAAGTCTCGGCGGCTTTATTTTTGCAACTTGTGAGAGAAAAGCAGCAGAGCGTCAGGATGGTCAATCGCGGAGGGGCAAGAAAAATGTTGCTGCGTTTCATGACGGTTGTGCTGGTGGGTGGCTGTTATGCTTCGTCCACTCCTAGCAGTTCGAGGATGCGTTGCAGGTCATCGTTACCGTAGTATTCGATCTCGATGCGGCCTTTTTTCGCTTGGTGGTGGATGGCGACTTGGGTAGCAAACAAGCCACGCAAGCGGTTTTCCAGATCGCCGATGTGAGCTTCGACGTCCTTGGGCGTTAAGGAAGGTTCATCTGTGCGGGTGGCGTTTTTCTTGGCGATCGGAGGATTGAGATATTCTTGGACAAGTTTCTCGGTGGCTCTGACGGTGAGGGATTTTTTGAAGATTTGATCGGAGGCAAGAAGTTGCAGTTGTTGATCCTTGATGCCCAGCAAAGCTTTGGCGTGGCCAACACTCAAGCGACCGTGGGCGACGTGCATTTGCACATCGGGATGGAGGTCGAGCAAGCGCATGGCGTTGGCAACGCTGGCGCGGGATCTGCCGACACGAAGGGCGATTTCTTCTTGTTTCAGCGAATACTCGCGTGCTAGGCGGACAAAACCCGACGCTTCATCCATCGGGTTGAGGTCTTGGCGTTGCAGGTTTTCTACCAGAGCCATTTCGAGCACATCGCGGTCGGATGCCTCACGTTCAATCACGGGAACGGTGGTAAGACCGAGTTTTTTCGAGGCGCGCCAGCGGCGTTCCCCGGCGATGAGTTCTAGCGTAGTGCCGACGCGACGGACGATGAGGGGCTGAATGATGCCGTGCTGACGAATCGACTCCATCAATTCATCCAGCGGTTCCTCGACAAAATGAGTGCGCGGCTGCAAGGGGCTAGCGACTACGGAATCGATGGCAGCATCACGAACGAGCTTACGTTCATCGGGCGAAATGGTAGGCTCAGGGATCGCTGCCGACCCGGACTGCTTTTTGATCAAAGCTCCGAGTCCTTTTCCTAATGCAGTTTTGGTGGCCATGGGGGGAAGAGTATGCCTACAGCGCGAAAAAAAATCAAAGATGTTTTCCGTTGGAACATCTGTTTGACGTAGAAAACCTTGATATTAAAGGGAATGAAGGCGAAAAGTTTTTTCCAATAACGTTAGATCGGTGTTACCAAAAAAGCAAACAGGTGGGTGCGGGCACTTCTAGCTTGTGCGCCGTGGGGGTTAGCTTGCCGGTTTGAGGGTCGATGGACAGCACATGCAGGCTATCGGAATCTTGCCCCGCTACGATCAAATAGGCGCCGCCGGGAGCGATGACGAAATGCCGTGGGGTTTTCGCGTCTGCCACGCATTGGCCGGTAGCCGTTAGCTCACCGGTGGCAGCATCGATGAGGAACGAAGCAATCGAGTCGTGCCCGCGGTTCGAGGCGTAGAGGAAGCGCCCATTGGGATGCACTTCGATCTCGGCGGTGGTGTTTTTTTCCGCGTAGCCTTCAGGCAAGGTGGTCAGGGGCTTTTGCGGCGTGAGCACTTGTTGCTTGCGGGTGTAATGGGTCACGGTATTGCTCAGCTCATTGACGCAATACACCCATGGCTGATTCGGGTGAAAGGCGAGATGTCGCGGCCCCGCACCCGGTGCTGTGGCGGCATGGTTTTTATCATCCAATTGGAGTTCGGATGTCGCCGCATTTACCTTCATGACGAGGATTTTGTCCAAGCCGAGGTCGGGCATAAAGCAATGGCCGTCGGCAAAATAAACGCCGTGCGCATGAGCGGCGTCTTGACGTTGCGGATGCACGCTTTTTCCCTCGACGCGCAAATTGCTCACCACAGCCGAGAGATCACCCTTGGGCCCAAGCGCAAAGCTGGTGGTATTTCCGCTGCCATAATTCGCCACTGCAAGCGTCGTGGCTTCGGGATTGATCGCCAAATGACATGGCCCTTGTCCGCCACTGACTACGTCCGATAGAAATCTCACGCTGCGATCTTTCTCCACGCTAAATACCGCCAAGGAGCCTGTGCCATCGGGACGGTTCCCCACGCTGTAGAGCAGGTTTTTTTTCGGGTGCTTGCACAGGAATCCAGGGTCTTTGTAGGGAGCCGCCAGCGATACGCCTGAGAGCTTGCCCGTAGCGTCATCAAATTGCGCAAGATAGATACCTTGGCTCTCCCGAACGCTCCGTGTGCCGATGAAAAATGGCAGTTCCGCAGCAGGACTAAGCGTCATGGAAAAAAGAATCGCAGCATATCGTTTTCGCATGTCCTGATGCTGAACCTAGCAGGTCTGGGATGTCGAGCAGAAATCCTCAGCATTCCATGGAAAAATCTCACGCCCTCATGATTTCCCTCCGCGCAATAACCTTTCCGCAGCCTCTAAGGTATCGATGTCTGCTAGCGTCTTATCGTGCCGAATGGATTTGATGCGCGGGAAACGCAGCGCTAGCCCCGAATCATGGCGAGGAGAACGGCGAATCGAATCAAACGCGATTTCCAACACTAAATTCGCCTCCACCCAATGCTTTCTGCGCTCGCGCTTGATGGTATGCTGGCGGAAATGCTCACTGCAGCGCTCAATTTCCTCATCGGTTAGTCCCGAATATGCTTTCCCTAGCACACGCAATTCCCCGCTCGCGGCATCGCGCACCGCAAACGTGTAATCGGATAAAACATCCGCCCGCCGCCCATGCCCCTGCTCTGCCGCTACCACCACACAATCCAGCGTCGGCATTACCCCCTTGAGCTTGATCCATGATTTCCCGCGGCGACCAGGCGAGTAAATACTGCTCGGATCCTTCGCAATCAAGCCCTCGTGATCTGCTTGCAGCGCTGCTTTGAAACGTTCCTCGATCTCTTCCACCTGATCGGCCCGATGCAGCTCAATGCAGTGAAACATCCCCGCCAAGCCCATCATCTCCAAACGCCCCCTGCGCTCCGCCAACTCCCGCTCTAACAAACTCTCACCATCCATCCACAGCAAATCAAACGCCACATACCGCAGCGGCACCGCACTCGCCCCGCCAGGGTCTTCCGCAAACAAATCCGACTCGACCCGCGTCCGCCCCAAGCGTTTCTGCAAGTCGTGAAAACTCAACTTCCGCCCCGCAGCATAAGCGATCAACTCCCCATCCAATACAAAATCTCCCGCCAACTCCTTCGCCGCTTGGATCAACTCTGGAAACTCTCGATCCAACGGACGCAAGTCGCGCGAAAACAAGCCCACCGCATCACCGACCTTATGCAACTGCATGCGAATGCCATCATACTTCGGCTCTAACCAGAACGGCGGAGCAAACGTCAGCGCAGAAAAATGCAAGCGCCCATCTTCCTCACCCCGCTCTAGCGGCGATGCCAGCATGCAACGAATCGGCACCAACGGCGTCAACGTCGCCTCGCCCAATTTTCCTTCTTTCGCCAAAACCGCTGTCTTCCCTAGGTCTCCCGTCAACATCGCCGCATCGCGCAAGATGCCATGATCTCTCGCAAACGCCACGCACAAAGCCTCTTCCACCAAACCTTCTTTCAGGCCAATGCGCAAATCTCCCGTGAGCAATTTCACCACCAACTCGGATTCCACGGGATGCAACTCCGCAAAACATTTCGTCAGCACCTCCACTTTTTCGTGCGAACCTCCTAGCGCTTCCAACTCGCGAAAAACATCACACAAGCCCGCAAAATCCCGCGGCTTGGGGAACATGAACAACTCCTGCAAGACCACTCGCGCGGTGCGTGCGATGTCATTTTGCACCGCAGAAATTTGCTGAAATCGCTCCACCTTCACTCCTGGCACCGAGATCACCGCGCGTTTGATCGTCGCACTGCCGACGTGCAATTTCCTCTTCCCTCCCTCTCGCGGCAGCGGCTCACCGCAAAACCACCGCACCGCCGTAGCCAAGTCCTCTACATTAAGCCCCTTCAAATAATTCACCAAAAACTCGATCTTCGCCACGCGACTGCTCGTTTCCCCAATCAGCCGACAAACATCGGAAAAATCTGCCAGCGCACAGATCGGACGGCTGTAGCGCGGTGTCGGCGTGCCGATCCGATTCGCAAAACTTTTTTCAAACGCAATCTCTAACTGATCTCCCCCCATCGCGCACCATGCCTCGATCCCCTTCTCGCGCAGTTCGGCAGCAAATTCTTTGGCATAGCCATGAACCGTAAAGACCCGCTTCGGCCTCACCCGCTTGACGCACTCATGCAGCCCCGCATAATCCGCGTGATCCGACATCGGAATCACTTCATCCACCCGATACCGGTACATCGCCCCCGGCTGCATGCCCCAACCGGAAAGCATCGCCACACGTTTCGTTTTCAAGCCACGCAGCAACGTAGAAGTTACCGCATTCGGCGGCGCCACCACCGCCTGACGCGGGCCAACCTCGCCGGTGAAAACCACTGGCTCTGGCAAGTCAATCCCCACTGCGCGACACGCCAAAGTCATTTCCGCTACCTTAGGATGAGAAAGCACATCAATCCCCCGCTCCGCACACAGCGCCACCACCTCCTGCGCTTTCCCTAACGAATACCCTAAAAACACCGGCACCTCGCCATCGGCAAACGCATCCTCGGCAAAACGAATCACCGAGGCATCCACCACCATCGCATTCGGGAAAACAAACTGCGGCAGCCCAAACGTCGTCTCCATGATCAAGGTATCCGCTTGCGGGAAATTTACCGCCTCTGTTGTTCGACCCCGCCGCACCTTGAAGTCGCCAGTATAAAGCAAGCTCGCGCCGTCGCTCTTTCGCGTCAGATGCAACATCGCAGAACCCACAATGTGCCCCGCCGGAAGCATCCGCAGGCGAAATCCCTCGCGCTCGAGCATCACACCAAAATCCATCGCCTCCAGCCGCGCCTCCGCCATTTGAAACCGTGCCCGCAACAACCGCGCCGTCATCGATGAGCACCACGCCTGCTCATGGCGGGCAAAATGATCCGCATGTGCATGCGAAACAAACGCCGCAGGCCGCGCATCCCACGGATCCAACCAGAAATCCATCTCCGGCAGATAAATTCCTCGGTTAAATTGCACTTCGATCACGCGCTCAACCTATGCACCTTTCCCCCGTTCGGCAATGCCTGAAAAAAGACATCGCTTGCTTTTGTGCAGAACTGGCTATCGTAGCTGCCAGCATGAACATCAAAACATTGCACCAAGTGCAGGAATTCCCCTTAACGCTCGATCAAGCATGGGAATTTTTCTCCACTCCCGCGAACCTCAATCGCATCACTCCGCCCGACCTTGGCTTCACCATGACCTATTCCGCTGGCGATACCATCTACGAAGGGCAAATCATCACCTACCGCATCCGCGTAGCTCCGCTGATCCATTTGCCATGGGTCACCGAAATTCGTAGCGTTAAGGAAGGGCATTCGTTCATCGATGTCCAGCTCAGCGGCCCCTACAGCCTTTGGCATCATCGCCACCTCTTTGAAGAAACTCCAACAGGTGTCCGCATGACTGATCTCGTACATTACGCCCTGCCCTTTGGCCCCTGCGGCTCCATCGCCCATGCTCTTTTCGTCAGAAAAAAACTCCAGTGGATCTTCGACTACCGCCGCAACATGCTAGCGAAGCATTTCACCCAAAATCCACAATAAGACACACGTTTTGCCATGGCGATGAGCCAAAATCTAGCCTCGCCACGAGAAACCGCTCCAAACGACTCTCGATTAAAGCTCCTCCACGTAAACTTGTTTTAATCGACACTCGATCAAAACTCCGCCACGTAAACTACTTTTGAACGACTCTCGAGCAAACCTCCGCCACGTAAACTATTTCTGAACGACTCTCGATCAAAACTCTGCCACGTAAACTTTTTTTGAACGACGCTCGATTAAAACTTTGCCACGTAAAACCGCTTCAAACGACTGACATTGAAAGCCACTTTTGTTGCGCGATGCGCAAGGGTGTATTATCTGGCAGCAGCGTTGAGATCATGAAAACAAACGCACCGAGCTAAGTCCGCCATCGGGGCGCAGCACCTGGCCGGTCATAAAACTCGAATTTTCGCCCAACAAAAATCCAACCATTTCCGCCATTTCGCTGGCATTTCCCACCAACTGCATGGGATGGCGCTTCGCCGCCGCAGCCCGCTTGGCTTCGTCGGACAATAACGCACCTGCTAATGCCGTATCAGTCAACGATGGCGCGATGACATTCACGCGGATTCTCGGAGCCCACTCCGCCGCTAACGACAGCGCCAAACCTTCCACAGCCCCTTTCGCCGCCGCGATGGAGGCGTGAAACGGCATGCCCTGCGCCGCCGCCACCGTCGAGAACATCACCACCGAGGCTTTGGGTGCTGCTTTTAGCGCTGGCAAGGCCGATTGCAAGCACGCCACCGCACCCAGCAGGTTGACTTGCAAGTCCTTCAAGAAATCTTCCGCCGAAATCCGATGAAAGGGCTTCAAGGAGATCGTTCCAGGTAAATAGACCAAGCCATGCAAGCTCTCTGGCCAAACCAGCGTCGCGGCAGCAGTTGCATCAAAGAATTGCGCGCTTGCACAGCCTGAGGGCAGCATTTCGGGCTTGCGACAGGCCACATGCAGCTCATGACCCTGCGCTAACAAGCTCTTCACGCACTCCGCACCGATTCCCGATGTTCCGCCTATCAACGCATACCGTTTTTGCATGGCGCAACATCCACCGCTTCACTCACCTGTCAACGGCTCATCCAGCGATGCGAAAAATTTCTCTGCCACCTGCAAATGCTTGTCGCGTTTCACTGTATCCATTTTTTCCCAAGTCCTCGCCATCATTGAAAGGCGGGGATTCTTTAAAAAGAATTCGCGATAATCGGCAATGAAGACCCAGTATAGCGCATCCCACACCTCGCACCAGGCGCCCGATGGCTCATCGGACATTTTTTTAAGGTAATTTGACCCGGAAAAATACGGTTTGGTCGTGCTAATGCCGCCATCGGCGAATTGCGACATGCCATAGACGTTTGGCACCATCACCCAATCGTAGGAATCCACAAACATTTCCATGAACCAGCGATAGACATCATTCGGGTCAATCCGGCACAACAACAGGAAATTTCCCAGCACCATCAGCCGCTCGATGTGATGGCACCAGCCATCGCGCAACAACTGCCGTATCACCCGATCCACAGGAGCGATTCCCGTTGTGCCATCGTAAAAGGAACGCGGCAGTCTTCGCGTAAATCCCCAAAAATTCCCCATCCGCTGCGTTCTGCCGTGATGCAGATACATGCCGCGCATGAACTCACGCCAGCCAATCACTTGGCGGATGAATCCCTCGCGCGAATTCATTGGCCCATCGGCCTCCGCCGCAGCTCGGACCACCGCAGCGGGACTAAGCAACCCGATGTTCAACATCGGCGTGATCGCGGCGTGATACAAAGTCTCATGCTCCACGCTGATCGCGTCTTCATACTCGCCAAAGTCCGCAAATCGCTGCGAAAAAAATTCCTGCAACCACACCTCCGCATCTTCATGCGTGACCGGCCAACGAAAATCTTTCACCGTTCCTGGTCGCTGGGGAAAGTCCTTTTCTACCGATGCGATTGCCTCGATGACCCATCGATTTTTCGCACAACGCGGCTCAACTGGCGGCACATGCGACTTGGGCAAACGCTTGCGATTTTCTGTATCGAAGGACCATTTCCCGCCCACTGGATGACCTTGTTCATCCACCAGCAACTTCATGCGCTTGCGCAGCATTTCATAAAAGCGCGCCATCATCGGCCTACGCTTGTTGCCGATGGCATCCCACAGCACATCACTGGGTGTCAAAAAATTCGGTGAAGCCAAAATTTCCAGAGTTCGACCCGTAGCCGCTGCAAAGTCTTGCAAACGTCGGAGCAGCAGATCATCGCAAGGATCACAAAGCAGCAAAGAATTCACCCCCGCTGGCAAATGCGGCGCGATTACCTCCTTGGTGCTGGTCGGCGCAGCCGTGACCGAAGCAATTCTCACATCATGTCCTTGGACTCGTGCACGCTCCGCCCAAGCTGCCATCGATGCCCGATGTAGCACCAATTTTTGTTGGTGCATTCGCGCTGGCCATTGGCGATCACAGCCGAAAAACAAAGGCTCCTCCACCAGCAGCACCCGCGATGGTGTTTCCCGCAGGGCAGGATGGGGAACGAACAATTGATGTGGGTAAACGAGAACGACTTGCATGGATCAGCCCTCTCTTTACACGCGATCCGCGGAAACTCAAGCGACGGAGTATTTTTGCGAAATCGCTGCGATGCATTCCTCCACGGTGATTTCCTTTTGACAGCGCAGATCCATCGGACATTTTGCCAGCAAACACGGACTGCATTCCGCCTTTTGCCGCACCAGAGCATGCTGTCGTCCTAATGGCCTACGCCACACCGGATCACCTGGGCCAAACAGGGCAACCGTGGTCACTCCGCAATGCGCGGTGAGGTGACAAAGCGAAGAATCGGCGCAGATCGCCAACGAATGTTGCGCGATGATCGGCAGAGCATTTTCCAATGATTCCCATCGCTCGCAGGGCAATCCACTCGCTGCTGCAAGTCGTTGTGCGAGCTTCGGTTTTCCTCGTCCACAGCTTACCAAGCGCACTTCCGCTCCAAGTGTTTCGCGGATCCAACGCAGCACCTCAAGCCAACTCTGTTCTTGCCATTGATAGGAATCACCATAATCGGATTCAGGTGACACCAAGATGGTTGCCTTTGCATCGAATCGCAAGGGCTGGAACAACTCGGGATGGTTGGTGGGAATCTGCAAACGCTCGGCAAAACGTAAATAATGCTGCACACGATGCTCGGTTGCTTCATGTTTTACGGGCACAACCACTTCATCGGTAAGCCATTTTTTGAGATCTTTTGCTGGATAGCCGAGCCGCTGTTTTACTTTTAAATCTACCGCCAGTTCTGCTGCTGGATTGCGTTCCCATAAGATGGCACTCTCCCATTTCAATTCGCTTTCTGACTGATCTCGCAACAGGGAGCGATACGACTGCTTCACACCATAGCCCATGACACAGTTGATTTTTTTTATGCTTTTCCAGTAGGCCACTTGCTCCTCGGGGCACACCACGCCTAGCACACAAGTTGGCCGAGCGAGTCGAATCGCTCTCACCACCGGCGCTGAAAAACATGCTTCGTCCCATCGGCTTGGCGCAGCAATAAGGACATTGCCACCATACAAGCCTAGCGGTGGTTTGGTGGGAACAGGATTAGGTGGCGGATGCGACATCGTACAAAAGAAAATCTATGGTATCATCTAACATTTGCCAACCTCATATCGCGTCCTCATCAGACCAATCGGAATAGACCACTTGCGAGAAAGCCTGCGGTTGATGAAAGTTCGGTCGATCTCCCGTTAATCTTGCTACGGAATAGTATTTCGTCGCAGGCGAATCTGCAAGAAAGCAGACATTCATCGCTGTTCCTGCACCGTAGCCAATTCGTGCTTGCAAGAGATCGATGGGGATCACCATTGCAACCATCCATCCCCCTTCTGAGGAAATTTCTGCATGGGTCTGCACCTCGGGAAATGGCTGGTCGTCTGTCGTCGCTCGCTGACGTATGCCGACAAACTCTCCACTCCACCACGCGCCATTGGCGGCCAAATGAAATTCTAAATATCGACCACTCACGGGATCAGCGATGAATAATTCTGCTACATCGTATTTCCATAAATCACCAAGAAACATACCCGGTCTCGCTTGCGGATGCAGTTGCGCGGGTGAAGCACTCGCAGCGACAAACCACAAGTGGTTCCCATCCTCGGCTAACGAATACATCAACGGGCGTTCCCGCTTACCACCAGAGAAATCTTGATCTAGCCCCCATACGGGCAGCGACAATTCGCCCCAGTCTAGTTTCTTTGCGCTACGTAAAATATGCATCTTTCTATTTTCCTTTGAATCGCCTTCTAGCTCCCAGGCACGAGACTTTCTGCTCGGTTTTCGCAGCAAAATGGCATGACACTATTGAGTAAAGAATCTCTCCATCGGTCATTGCCTATCGCATGGCATGCCAACACTAAAAAAGCGGCACATGAACTGTGCCGCTTTTTTCAATAAACGTAAACAAAGCGATTAGCGCTTGCGACGGATCAGACCAAGAGCGGAAAGACCAAGAAGCAAAACACTGGAAGGCTCAGGGATGACAGTAATACGGTCGATGGTGGCAGAGCCATCACCAACACCACCACCAACGGTGCTATCGTAGATGAATGAGAAATTGTTGATCAGAGTGCCAGCAGTAGCACCAGTGAGAGTGCCACCAGTTACAATCGGAAGTCCTGCATTTGACAAAGAATATTTCACTGTGCCAGCGTCATCCCATGTGGTCATGGTGAATTCGGTAGGCTGAGCTTCATCGAGGGTATTGAGGAAACCAGATCCTCCGCCAAAAGAAGTGGAGTAGTTCATGTTGTAGAAACCAGCACCACCAGGAGTGAAGCTGACAGTCAAAAGGTTGCCACCATCTGTGCCAACGGAAACCGAAAACGGATTGCGGAAACCATTTGAGCTTTCAGTGTAAGCAACTTCGAAGCGAATGGTCGTTGGGTGAGATGAAGCACTTTGCAATGGCAAGCTAAGTGTGCTGTTGCTCATTGTTGTAGCTCCAGCAGGGTCAGGTGCGATACCGCCAATTGTAGCGGAGCCAGCACTCAAATCCCAGGTGAAGCTGTCGGCAATCGCGACTGGCTCAAAAGAAGGACCGGAACCAAGGCCGTTCGAAACAGTCCAGCCACCTTGACCGTTCATGTTGGAACCAAAAACGTAACCATCGAAGTCCTCAATGAGGAATGTGGATGCATTTGCGCTAGCAACAAAGGCGGAGGCAATCAGTAAAGTATTAAATTTGTTTTTCATATCGGTGAAGTAGTATTGAGAGATTATCTTGGGCTACCAGGCTTAGCAGCAGTAGTAACTGTTGTTCCATTTCTGGTTCCTGGGTCGGCAGGAGCCGGAGCACCACCAGATTGACCTGGACGTGGACGACGGGCTTCAGCTGTGTTGATGGCAGCAAAACCAAAAGCAACAAGCATTACTGTGAGTATTGTTTTGTATGTAGTATTTTTCATGGCGGGAGAGATTTACAAAAAAAACAGAGCGCGGTCAACAGAAAATTATCATTTTTTGAATTTTTTTTATGACCATGGTGTTTTGGGCTGCATTTGTTCTTTGGAAGACAGCAGAATTCCTTAGGATTGCGTAGTCGTTTCGAGGCGTATCACACGCATGGCTAGCGGCAGCCCCACAACAAAGCCCGCTGCAAATCCGCAAGCATGCCCCAGTACGTTGACGTCTGGATCAGAGCTATTGCCCGTTAGCCCAAAAAGCGCGATGCCTGCGGCAAGCGGCACGATCATCTGCCGCAATGATCGAGAATTAGCCCGATCCGCAAAGGCGTAAACGCTTCCATGGGCACACAGCAAGCCAAGTGCCGCCATCACTGCGGTGGATGCTCCAAGGGAAAATGCAGGCTCGGGATAGTGGATCAAGCTGTTGAAGACATTTCCTAAAGCACCGCAGCAAACGATTGCCGCCCAAGATTTTGCCGCCCCCCACATACGACTCAAAACCCCAGCAAAAAGAGCACCAGTCACGAAATTTGAAAGCAAATGCCCCATATCCGCGTGCAAGAATAACGATGTAAACGGCCTCCACCATTGACCTTGCTCGATGAGACCGACACTCGCGTTCATGCCAATTTCCTGCCAGTTTGGCAGCACGCTTTGCATTTTGTAGGAAAACAGCAAAAGCATCGACCATAGCAACAAAAAAACCACGCCAAAGGCATGATCCTGTTGCGGCACATCGCTTACCGTCTTCGGCAGACTTTCTTTTGCATACGCCTGCAATTCGTAGCGCGCCGTATCCTCGTGCGCTACAGGAGCTTCGAGCGCATAACTTTGAACTCCCTCTGGATCAGGCTGTATGCGGCAACCACTGCCCGTCGCTAGCAAAACCAAGCTGTGTTCGAAGGCAAGATCGATAGAAGTGAAGCTTCCCACCTTGACCCAAGCATCATCCTCCATGTCATGGCTTTTATGTTTGGAGTCGGCATCTACCATGGTTGGCATATCGCAAGATGGAGCATTCCCGCAGATCGTCAAATGCCAAAACATTCCCCAAAAAAAACTCGCGAGCGCCAGCAGAATTCCGGCCTCGCGAGTCTCGTGATCTTTAGCGACAAAATACCGCCACAGCGATCAGAAGAGGTCCAACTCCATCACCTTGGACCATGCTGCGACAAAGTCGCGAACAAATTTTTCACCGCCATCGGCACAGGCATACACCTCGGCTTGAGCACGGAGAATCGAATTCGAGCCAAACACCAAGTCGGCGCGTGTCGCCATCCATTTCGGCTGCCCCGTGCTGCGATCCATGCCCGCAAAGGCATTGCCGCAAGGTGATACTTGCTTCCATTCCGTCGCCATATCCAAGAGATTGACAAAAAAGTCATTCGTCAAAACTCCAGGGCGAGCGGTAAATACACCATACGCAGAGCCATCGGCGTTGGTCGATAAAACACGCATACCACCCACCAATACTGTCATCTCTGTAGGCGCCAGCGTCAGCAATTGCGCACGGTCGATCAGCAAGGCTTCTGCAGGCACAGCAGACTTGCCTTTCAGGTAATTGCGGAAGCCATCGGCGTAAGGTTCCAGTTCGGCAAATGAAGCGGCATCGGTCTGCTCTTGTGAGGCATCCATGCGCCCTGGGCGGAAGGGAACCGCTACCGGCACACCGCCATCAGCGGCAGCTTTCTCCACCGCTGCCACGCCTGCCAGCACGATCAAATCCGCCAGCGATACTTTTTTCCCATCGGCTTGCGATGCAGAAAATTCCTGCTGAATCTTCTCCAGCACACCAAGCACCTGCGCCAGTTGCTGCGGTTGGTTGACCGCCCAGTCTTTTTGTGGAGCGAGTCTCACCCGCGCACCATTGGCTCCGCCGCGTTTGTCGGAACCGCGGAAACTGGATGCAGATGCCCAGGCTACAGATACAAGCTGCGAAACCGATAGCCCCGAGGACAAAATTTTCGCCTTAAGTCCAGCGATGTCGGCTTCATTGATCAACGGATGATCCACTGCGGGAATCGGATCCTGCCACAGCAAATCTTCCGCTGGCACTTCTGGCCCCAAATACAACGATTTCGGCCCCATGTCGCGATGAGTCAGCTTGAACCATGCACGGGCAAAAGCATCCGCAAACTCGGCGGGATTCTCCAAGAAACGGCGCGAGATTTTTTCATAATCCGGATCAAAGCGCAGGGCTAAGTCCGTGGTCAACATCGTAGGTTTTTGCTTCTTCGTCGTATCGAAGGCATGCGGAACCGTCTCCGGCGCATCTTTGGCGACCCATTGCTTCGCACCGGCAGGGCTTTGCGTCAGCTCCCATTCGTAGCCGAAAAGATAGCTGAAATAGTCATGGCTCCACTGGGTCGGCGTGCTTGTCCACGTCACTTCCAACCCACTGGTAATCGCATCCGCGCCCTTACCACTGCGGAACGAACTCAACCAACCAAATCCTTGTGCCTCGATCGGCGCGGCTTCGGGATCAGGCCCTACGTGCGACGCAGGGCCTGCGCCGTGGGTTTTCCCAAACGTATGACCGCCAGCGATCAAGGCCACCGTCTCCTCATCGTTCATCGCCATGCGGGCAAAGGTCTCGCGAATGTCTTTTGCCGCCGCTACAGGATCGGGATTGCCATCAGGCCCTTCGGGATTGACATAAATCAGCCCCATCTGCACCGCCGCGAGAGGATTTTCCAGATCGCGATCACCTTGATAGCGGCTATTAGGTTTATCGCTCGTGGCTAGCCATTCGGTCTCTCTGCCCCAGTAAACATCTTGATCTGGCTCCCACACATCCGCCCGACCGCCGCCGAAGCCAAAGGTCTTGAAGCCCATGGTTTCCAGCGCGACATTTCCCGCCAGAATCATCAAATCCGCCCAGGAAATTTTCCGCCCGTATTTTTGCTTGATCGGCCAGAGCAAACGCCGCGCTTTGTCCAAGTTGCCATTGTCTGGCCAGCTATTCAGTGGAGCGAATCGCTGCTGCCCACGCCCCGCGCCGCCACGGCCATCGCCCGTGCGATACGTGCCTGCGCTGTGCCATGCCATGCGCACAAATAGACCACCGTAGTGACCGAAATCCGCTGGCCACCAATCTTGAGAATCGGTCATCAACGCCGCGAGATCCGCTTTTACTGCCGCATAATCCAGTGAGGCAAATTCATTAGCGTAATCAAAATCATCTCCCATGGGATTACTTTTCTCCGAATGCTGGGTGAGCAGTTCGACTTTCAATCGATTTGGCCACCAATCGTGGTTGGTAGTTCCTCCGTTGGCGGTGGCAGCGGTGCTGGCGAATGGACATTTTGGCTCTTGCATAGGTAATAGTTGGTTGTTGATTGCGAGGCAGGAGCATACCCAGAAATAGTGATCGTGCCAAAGAAAAGTTTTTGCCGAATCCAGAAATCCCCTGCCTTATCGCGTCATGGCACCGCCCCTGCCGCGAAAGGTTCCATCGCGAATTGCCGAATTGGAACAAAGAGACAATCAGGGTTGGGGACATCCGGAAGGCTCATGGGCTCCCGTGGACGGCTCATGGGCTCCCGTGAGGGACTCATGGACATCCGTGGACGGCTCACGGGCTCCCGTGGACGGCTCACGGGCTCCCGTGGACGGCTCACGGGCTCCCGTGGACGACTCACGGGCTCCCGTGGACAACTCACGGACACCCGTGGAAGACTCATGGACACCCGTGAAAGACTCATGGGCACCCGTGGGCGGCTCATGGGCTCCCGTGGACAGCTCATGGGCTCCCGTGGGCAGCTTTTTACAACTGATTTACTGAATTACTATAATCCGTGAAATCACTTGTTTCATCTGCGAATTTTAGGTAGAAGTTCCTGTGTCGCTACCTATCGGCGAAACGAATGAAACCTATATTTTTTCTCTTATCCCCGCTGTTGCTGGGGCCAAGCTACGCGCTCAACGTTCTGCTTTTCCTGGTCGATGACCTCGGCCAGCGCGATGTCGGCTGCTATGGCAGCACGTTTTACGAAACACCGAACATTGATCGCCTAGCGGAAACGGGCACCCGTTTTACTGATGCCTACGCCGCCTGCCCCGTCTGCTCGCCAAGTCGTGCTGCGTTGTTCACGGGGCAATGGCCACAACGCTCCGGCATTACCGACTACATCGGCGCTCCGATGACGCCGAAAGAATGGCAGCGAAACACCATCTTGATTCCAGCGAGTTACGCGGATCGATTGCCACATGAAAACTCCACCATCGCCACGACCCTTCAGGGGCGCGGGTATGCGACTTTTTTCGCCGGCAAATGGCATCTCGGCCCTGAAACTCATTGGCCTGAACATCACGGCTTCGATCACAATTTCGCTGGCACTCAGGCGGGAGGCCCGCCAGGAAAGAAAGCCTATTTTTCTCCCTATTCTTCACCCCGACTCACGGACGGCCCGCCGGGCGAACACATCACCGATCGACTCGCCAACGAAACCATTGGGTTCATCGAAAAAAACCAACACAAGCCCTTCTTTGCATGCTATTCATTTTATGATGTCCACACCCCACTCAACGCCCGTGAAAATCTCAAGAAAAAATACACCGAGAAACGCCAACGTCTCGGCCTCAAAGAGGAATGGGCACGCGAAGGCGAACGCGACGTGCGCCTCACGCAAGATCACGTCACCTACGCCGCCATGGTCGAGGCCATGGATCAAGCTGTAGGCAAAGTCCTTGCCAAACTCGACGAACTCCACCTCAGCGAAAAAACTCTAGTTCTTTTCACCAGTGATAACGGCGGGCTCTCTACCAGTGAAGGCTGGCCGACGAGCAACATTCCCTTGCGCGGCGGCAAAGGCTGGGCATACGAAGGCGGCGTTCGGGTTCCTCTCATCATCCGCTGGCCAGGAATTTCCCAAGCCAAATCCACATGTTCCATCCCTGCAATCGGCGTAGATCTTTGCCCCACGATCCTCGATGCAACCTCTACAAGCGGCAGTGCTACGAAAAAATGCGACGGAATCTCCCTCAAACCCGCGTTGGCAAACAAGCCTAGCGAGCCCCGTCCGTTGTTTTGGCACTATCCTCACTACGGCAATCAAGGGGGAGCGCCTTACGCGGCCATCCGCCTCGGCGACTGGAAATTGATCCACTGGTTTGAAAACGACGCGAAGGAACTTTACAACTTGCGCGATGACATCGCCGAGAAAAACAACCTTTTCACCTTACACCCTCAGCGCGCTGCTGAGCTTCACGCACAACTCAGCAATTGGCAAAAATCCGTAAATGCACGCTTTCCTTCGCCGAACCGGCGTTACAATTCCGCCAAACCCAGCGGACGCGCATCCAAGAGATTGCACTAAGAGCTAAAAAGCGTTTCCATCCAAAAACCCACCATCATGTTCCCATTCCTTCGCCCGATTCCGTTCATCATGCGTTCGATTGTTTCGATCAGCATTGCCTGTTGCTTTCACACGTCTTTGTTAGCAGCCGCCCTTCAAGGCCTAGGCCCTGATGCAGATGCTCGATCCAACGGCACAGTTGCCTCAAGCACCTCTGGCACTCTGATCGTTGGTGCTACCGGCAGTCCTATCGCCGATAGCTCATCGATCATCGTTTTCCAATTGCCAAACTTCGGCAGCGTCGCAGCCCCCTTCACCTCGGCTTCCCTGCGTCTCAATATCACGGCGAAATCTGGCACCCCAGCAAATGTCGATCTTTATGGATTGGGGCGACGCGCCGCAGCGACTGTGCTAGCCAGTGATTACTATGGCCAAAGCACCACCGCAGACCCCACCGATGCGACCATCCTCCAAGGAAGCATCCTAAGCTCAGCAACAGCCGTAGGACGCGTTTACACCAGCACTAGCGGAGCAACATCGTTGATGAACTACCTTAATGCGCAATACGCCAACGGCGCTGGTGCGGGACAGCATGTATTCCTGCGCTTGAGTTCGCGAGCGTCCTCGACCAGCGCGGCAAATTATTCTATTTCCTCCGCAAACGCAGCGAGCAACGGGCCGCGGCTGATTTACAACATACCTTCGGGGACGACGCGCCCGTTTATCTGGGTCAGGGACTCGGAAAAAGCGGGAATCCTTGCAAAGATCGCCAACAACGCTTGGGCGACATCCGTGCATAACGGCATGATCGCCCGCGTCGCTGCTGATCTTGCAAGCCATCAATCAAACCGCGACACCTTCCTGCGCCGATTGCCAGTCGTCAATTGGACAGATGCTACGCCGCGACTCAAAACCATCCCCGCCTATGAAGAAAGCACCGTGCGTTTCATCCTCGCGCAAATGCTTAACGATGCCCAAGATTGCGCCGTTTTATACTATCTGACAGGAGATGCAAAATACGCCCGTTGTGCGGCTGACATTCTTCACAACACCATCAAAACCATACTCCCTGTGACCGCTTCCACCAGCACGGGCAATGGTGGCTGGATCTTCCAAACCGACCTCCTCAAAGAAGCCCGTGTCAACGCCATACAAATGCCCATCATTTACGATTTTCTCTACTCATGGCTACAAACCAACCAAGTCTATGATGTAAAGGCTGCGGGCATGGTCAATTTCAACTTCACCAACGCCCAATCGGTATTCCGCAAGTACTACCAACTCATCCGCGATCACGGCCAAACGGAGTCGAACTGGTCTGCACTCGAAGCCCCCTCCATGCTCCACAATCTTCTCGCTCTCGACTCTGCCTCGGAGCGCAACGCGGCGGTGGAAGTCTATCTCACCGCAGGTAGTTCTCGTCAGGCATCGCTGGATTACGACTATCGCCACTACGAGACCGCAGGAAATATATGGCCTGAGTCGCTACAGTATGCCTCAGCCGTAGGCAATATCCGCACACAACACCTGGTGATGCTGGAACGTTACAATCCCGCGTTGAATCTTTTTGATCGCTACCCGAATTTCCCCACTAGCCTGCCGCGCATTAGCTTCCTACGCTATCCGAACGGCGAGCAAATTAGCTTCGGTGATGGACATCGCGAATCGGGAGGCCAACCCTACAGCAGTTACGAATTGGTCTATCAACACGCCCAGGCCATCGGCGATACCCGGCTCACCAGTCTCTTCGGTTCCCTGCTGAATGGCGGGCAAGCGGCGGGCGAGTATAACCGCTCGGTGTTACAGGAATACGAAAATCTTGGCTCGATGACCGATCCCTTGCAGATTCTCTGGCAGGTTCCTACCATCGCCGAACCCTCGGTGTTTCCCGAGCTCCCACGCACCGATACGCTCCCATACGCTGGCGTCTCGCTTCAACGAAATGAAGCGCCCTCCGGCGATCCGAACTACGGCCTGATGTGTTTCGTCGGCGGTGCTGGTCACATTCATAGCCATGCCAGTGGTATGAGCATGGAACTCTATGGCGCAGGCGAAGTCATGGGTGCTAAGTCAGGGCGCACGGACTACGGCTCTACCAATCATGAAAATTACTATCGCGTGTTCGCGGCGAACAATACCGTAATCGTCAATGGCGGCTCTCGCGGCGAGGGCGGTTGGCAAAATATCGCCATTAACACCGTGCAAAATGTGGCCATGGAACCAAGGGTATCCGCCGCACCGGTGTCGCCTGACTACTCCTTTACTTGCAGTTCCTTTGCCGATGATAAAGGCACCCTCGCAGAGGGAACGCAACAGCGCACCATGGCCATCGTCCGCACCTCGCCTACCACGGGATATTACGTCGATTTTTTCCGCACACGTTCCACGGTTACGAACCGCACAGCCACAACGCTGAACGGCAATGTTACCAATCAATACCACGACTACATCTATCGAAACATCGGCGACAGTGCCGTGGAAATGCTTGCCGATGGTGCACCCCTGACGCTTACGAGCCAGGTTAACCGCTTCGCGAATGACACCGGCGATGAGTACGATCAGCCTGGCTGGCGCTACTTCACGAATACCGCCGTTTCGCTTCCTACGAATCAATCGTTTCGCGCAAAATTCAAAGCCACCGTCTCAGGCACGCCGCGCTACATGTCCATGCACATGCCCGCCGTCGCCAATCGAGAATACGCCAAAGTGGATAGCCCCGCCATTGTCGATGCGCCTGCACCCTACAACAGCCGCCTCGCGCCCACCTTGGTGATACGCCAGATTGGCGAGGCATGGGAAAAAGCCTTTGCCACGGTCTATGAACCACACATGGGTAGCAGCGCAGGCAGCGTGCAAAATGACACGCAACTCCTTCGCGGAAATGTCGTCGTCGGTGTCAAAGTGGAAAGCAACACCGGTACGAGAAACGTAATCCAATACATTTTTTCCAACCCAAATTCCACCGAGACTTACACGAACACAACAGAAGGCATCAACTTCAAAGGTCGTTTCGGCATTGCATCCAGCAACGGCGATGGCTCCGTGACTCTCTATCTCGGTGAAGGCTCTTCGATGACCTATCGTGGCAATACCGTAGCGACAGTCAGCGGCTCCAATTCCCAAGCCCAAGTTCGCTTCACTCCCGGACTCACTCCTGAGGTCACAGCAAATGCAGCCGTAAATGTGACTCCCGCTCCCGCTCCACCAGGCAACACATGGGTGCCGACGATTGCTGGCACCTATGACTGGAATACGGTTACCAACTGGAGCCCTGCCAATAGCCCAAATAGCGTCGGCCATGTGGCGCGGAAAACCACCAACCTCACAGGAAATCAGATCGTCAACCTCAATGTACCCATCACACTTGGCGAACTCGCGATCGGCGACAGCACTGGTTCGCAAACCACGCTCTTGCGTCGCGGTACCAATGGGTCACTGACCTTTGACCAAGTCGATAACGAACCCACCTACTTGACTCGCACTGCGGGCGGCACGGGAAATATCACCCTAGCTAGCGACCTCAACATCACACTCAACGATGACCTTATCGTCCGCAATGCCACCGGCACAAACCATTCGGTCATCGCCATCGAAGGTGCCATCTCGGGAAATGGCAAAACCTTAGCCAAAGAAAGCAGCAACCTCACTCTGGTATTGTCGGCGGCTAATACCTATTCTGGCGCCACGAAGCTCATCGGCGGCATTCTCTCATTGAACCACTCTCTCGCCCTACAAAACAGCGCCTTCGATAGCAATCTCAGCCTTAGCGGCACTGCGACAGAGGGACTGCAAACCACGGTAAACTCCCTGACACTCGGCGGAATCAGCGGCACGAAAAATTTCTCCTCACTCTTCACCACCAATGCCAGTGGGCTAAACTCACTCACGAATCTAACGCTCAACGTCGGCACGTCCAACCTGGTTTTTTCTGGCGTGATTGCTGATGGATCTCCTGGCATGGCCTTCACGAAAGCAGGCAGCGGGACACAAACCTTATCGGCGATTCACACCTACACAGGAGCTACTACCCTTAGTGCAAATGGCGGGATTCTGGAAATCTCCGGCAATGGTAGCCTTGGTGCGGGAAATTACTCCAGCGCGATTGCGTTGGGAGCCAACTCGAAACTCCATTTCTCGAGTTCCGCAACGCAGACCCTCGCAGGCTCTATCAGCGGCACGGGCACGCTACAAAAAAGCCATGCCACTAGCACTCTGACCCTCAGCGGGACGAATTCTTCTTTCAGTGGCACAGTAGATCTCGATGGCGGGACGCTTTCTCTGGCCAATGCCAACGCACTAAGTGCCGCAACAGCCATCCAACTTGCCAACGCCACGACCCTAAGTCCGATTGTGCAAACTGTTACCGTAAATGCCCCCATCGCCGTCAGCGGCACGCCCATCATTCAAGCGCCTGACTTCGGCAGCGGATCCACATCATCAACTCTGAGTCTCAATGGCTCGATCACTGGCAGCGGAAATGTCACTTTTGGCGCCAACGCGAGCATCGCCAGCAACGCTCAACAAACCATCCGCCTCAATGCCACAAGCAGCTATTCTGGTGGAACGACAACCTTACATCCGACTCATTCGAATGCGAATCTGATCGTTCGGCTCGGCATCGCCAATGCTCTTCCCATTTCCACCATCCTCGCAGTCAATGGCTCAAATGGTAGCGGTACCGGACGTGTCTCCCGCTTCGATCTCAATGGCTTTCACCAAACCATAGGCGGACTACAAAACACACCCGCATCCTTACGCTCGCAAAGTGTCATCAGCGATGCGGCAACCCCTGCCATTCTCACGATCCAAAATTCCACAAATCGCACCTTCTCCGGCAGCGTCAATGGCACTGGCCTTAGCCTCGTCAAAAACGGCACAGGAAGACAAACTCTCGCTGGGATCAATGGATTTAGCGGCGACACCACCATCAATGCCGGGATTCTTCAAGGCGTTGTTGGCGGCAGCTTCACGAATTCCGCGATCACCTTAGCCAATGCCAATGGCACGCTCGGCGTTGCCATTTCTGATGCCACAAAAACATGGACTTGCCCCTCACTCCATGTCGCCGCAACGGGAAATCTGGAGTTTTCCTTTGGCACCGTGCAACCCGCCAGCGTCGCCCCTCTGACTGTCACAGGTGCTGTAGCGTTTCAAGCAACTCCCACCGTGCGAATCGTTACCGACAGCGGCATACCCAGCGGAACTTACCCGCTGATGACGTGGAGTTCTTCGAGCGGTTCGGCACCCACCGTAGTCAGCATTGTCAATTCCAGCGGTAAATCGGCACTGGTGGACGGCACGACCGCCAGCCTGAGTGCGACAGCCACAAGGCTCAACCTCATCATCACAAGCGTTCCCACGATCGTCAAAGCCAACAACTCCAACAACCTCAATCTCGGTACCAGTTGGGTTGGCGGCACAGCCCCGAATTTTGACAAAACCGCGACTTGGAATAACACGGTCACCGCAGCCAACACCACAGTGCTAGGAGCCAATACGACATGGGCGGGAATTACCGTAAGCAATCCAGGCGGCAACGTCACCATCAACGCCGGTCACTCCCTCACACTTGGCGCAAATGCGACCGATATTGGCATGAATGCCGCCACCAGCAACCTTACCTTGAATTGCCCACTGATCCTAGGTGACGACAACACATGGAACGTGACCGCCAGCCGCACACTTACCCTCGGTGGCGTCGTTTCAGGAGCTTTTCCCATCACCAAAGAAGGCTCAGGCACGGCATTACTTACAGCGGCAAACACGTTCAATGGGGACATTGTGCTCGCGGCAAATGCAGGTTCTTTCGACATCGGAGGCACCGGCACTCTGGGCACCGGCAACTTTGTTGGCGCCATCGAGATCGGCAACGGCTCGACGTTCCGCTACAATAGCAGCACGGCACAGACCCTCAGCGGCGCGTTGCGCGGCAGCGGCACACTGCGCAAAGAAAACTCCAGCCTTCTCACCCTCGCCGCTGCCAACCCGGACTTCGCGGGCACCATTTCTCTCCATCAGGGCAGAATCGATCTCGCCAACCTCGATGCTCTCGGCGCTACCACGGCCATCCAGACCACCGGCGCCTCCACGCTTTCCTCGTCGCTCGATGGCATGACCACCGCCGTTCCCGTCATTCTCGGCAGCAACTTTTCTCTCGCCTTCGGACGCACCACCAGTGCTCGCGGCACCATGCGCTTCAATGGCCCGATCAGCGGCATAGGCACGATGACTTTTACCACCGTCACGAATAACAGTGGCAACAACCTACAAACGCTGTTTCTCGGCGCGCAACATTCCTACACCGGCAACACCATCATCACTACTGCAAACGCCGGCAACACCTTCTCCGTGAGGGCAACTCAGGCCGATGTCTTGCCCGTCACTACTGTCCTCACCATCGATGGCGGCAACGGATCTGGCACCGGACGCACCATCAGCTTTGACCTCAATGGCTTCGACCAGACTCTAGCCGGTCTTACCAACGTCACTGGTCTGACCTTACGCAGCCAGCGCATCTTCAATAGCTCAGGACAAACCGCCACCCTGACCATCAATAACACCAGCGACTTCTCGTTTTCCGGCAGCATCACCGGCAGCGACCTCAGCTTGAACAAGATTGGCAGTGGCATGCAAACTCTCGCCGCAGCGAATACCTACGACGGCGTAACATCCGTCGGCGAAGGCCTACTCGTTCTCGGCCATAGCCTCGCCTTGCAAAATAGTTGCTTTGACACCAGCGAAAGCGTTCTAGGCGATGACACCAATGGCATCCGCAGCACCGTGACAACTCTCACCGTTGGAGGACTTAGGGGTAGCCGAAATTTTTCCACCAATTTCACCACGAGCTCCGGCGGCTATTCCAGCGTCACCGCTCTGACCCTCAATCCCGTAGCCGGAGTTTCCTGCGACTACTCTGGTGTCATTGCCAATGGGGCACCGGGCATGTCCTTGACCAAATCTGGCGCAGGAACCCAGATCCTCTCTGGCGCTAACACCTACAGCGGCGGCACGGTCATCACAGCCGGCACGCTCCGCCTCGGCGCAAACAACGTGCTTCCCGCCACTCCCGTATCGCTCGGTGATGCCACGCTGGATGTTGCCGGGTTCTCGGACACAGTCGGCACGTTGGATCTTGCAGGCAACGCCACCATCCAGCTCCTGCCAAACGGCACCCTCGCCTTCGCTGCCAGCAATGCCGTGGACTGGACAGATCATTCTGCCACCCCCGCCGCCCTTACCATCAGCGGCGCTTTCGTTTCCGGCAGCTCGCTACGCTTCGGCACCACCAACACCGCCCTCACCCCTGCGCAGCTCGCGCTGATTTCCGCAGAGGGATTCGGGCCATTTTCCCTCAACTCCTCAGGCTACCTCACCGCGACTCGGCTCACCAGTTACGCCAACTGGGCCGGTGCTCACGCCAATAACCAGGCCGCTCACCTCGACTTCGATAAAGACGGCGTCGCCAACGGCATCGAATACCTGCTCGGCGGCACCTCCGCCACCAACGACATCGCCAAGCTCCCCACCCTGAGCACCACGGGCGGCGACCGCGTTTTCCGATTCATTCGCAGCCACGGCTCCATGGATCCCAACAACACCGTCACCATCCAGACCTCGGAGAATCTTCACGATTGGCCGAATTCCCACAACGTCCCCGACGAGGAAGGCACCACTCCAGCCGGCATCACCGTGGAAAAAAATGCGCCCGCCGTAGGCCAAGACACCATCACCTTCATCCTGCCGTCCTCCGCTACAGAAACCTTCGTGCGCCTCAAGATCAGCGTCCCCTAACCGTGGCTCCCTGCCTTTCTTCTTCTTCGAATATCCAGCGAACGAAAGCTCGCCATCCTGCAAGTTGCAGGACGATGCGCCCTGCAAAGATTACCCTCCTGCAAACTGCGAGACGACATTCCCCGCGAAGATTGCCCTCCTGCAAGCTACGGGACGATAATCCCCGCGAAGATTGCCTTCCTGCAAGTTGCAGGACGATATTCTCCGCGAAGATCGCCTTCCTGCATGCTGAGGGACGATATTCCCCGCGAAGATATGTTCCCTGCACAAAAACGCCCAAGTTTTACCTTGGGCGGAAAGTGTCCCCACGCGCGCAGGGGACGGATCGCGCATGATTTTGATCTGCTTCACGCGCTCGGCGGCGAAAGCGGCGGCGGGGCGGCTTCGTCTGCGGCATCATCGACCTTACGGCCCGCGGTGGCTGTTTTGTAATCATCAATCAAGCTGTTGATCTCCGCAATCGTCTTGGTGTATAGCGCGCTGGGCGCCAGCGTGGCGTGGGCGGTCAAGTGCGCGCTGAGTTCCTGCCATTTTTCCTGCGCCGTGGCTCGCAGGGCGATGACTTGGCTGGAATCTCCCGCCATTTCCTGCGAACGTTGCACGTAGGCCGCATCAAAATCTTGATTCGCTGCGGACAATTCCTCCACCCAGTCGATGAGTCCAAGCTCGGCGGTGGCGCTCGTGGCGGCGGCATCGGATCGTAAATCATCCACCAACGAGCGGATTTCCCCCGTTTCCTGTTGATAGCGCAAGCGTGTGACGCCACTGCCGTATTTGTCAAAGATCAAGCCAATGCGCCGTGCGGCCTCACGCTTGACGGGATCAAAATGCAATGCAAAGCCGCTGACCACGCGGAGAATCCCGGTAAAAGCATGGTCGCGGCGTGTATCCAACTCGGCGAGCTTGGCGGTAATGGCGCTGCTGCTTTGTTTCTTGTATTCCCCATCCAATTTCACCACAGCGGTGCTCAGCGCGGTTTGTTGGAGCAGGACCTTCAGGGAACTCGGGTCATGGGAGACGATGATTTTTGAGGCATTGGTGAGTAGCTGAATGTATTCGGCCACACGATAGCGTTTGGGATTGATGATTTGGATCATAGGTTTGTCAGCTCTGCATGAGCATAAGAATAGAATCACAAGCGCCGAAAAAGTCGAGGGGGCGAGGGGAAAAAAGAATTTTTCTGTGAACCATCACCATGCTGGGTAAAATGCACTTCATGCTGTGCGGCAGCATCTTTGCCCGCTAGGAAAGCACCGGGGCTAGATGCCATAAAATCAATCCTCCATCTGCGAAAAACGCAGTGCCGATAGCGCGAACATTGCCGCCGTTTCTGCTCGCAAAATGATTCGCCCCAATGTCACCGGATGAAATCCCGCAGCGAGCGCTTGCGACGTTTCCTCCGCAGAAAAATCACCCTCCGGCCCAATCAGGATGGTCGCTTTCTCGATGGTTCCTTGCTTTCCCATCAGGGCTCGAAAGCTCACCGCCCCGTCGGCCAAGGAGGCGATGATGAGCAGTCCTTGATGTGGTCTATGAATCCATGCCGACCAGGGTACAGGCGCGTGAATTCGTGGTAGATGATCCTGCCCGCATTGCTTGCAGGCCTCCATCGCCACGCGCTGCCATTTGGCCATTTTTTTCAGCGCATCTTGCGCATCGTACTGCACCACCGTGTGACGCGTCACTAAGGGAATGACCTCCGACACTCCAAGCTCCACGGCCTTTTCCACAATCCATTCAAAGGTTTTCCCTTTGGGCACTGCTTGCACAAGGGTGATGGCGGGCGATGTTGCAGCACTAAAGGTTTGTTGTTTCAGCCGCAATGCCACTTGATGTTTTGCTACTGTAGCAATCTCGGCTTCAGCTCTGCGACCTTGGCCGTCAAAGACTTCTAGCGCATCGCCCGCACGCAAGCGCAAGACTTGCGACGCATGGCGAGATTCCTCTTCATCCAAGGAGGTGAGGGGCTGCCATGATTCGGGCGCGAGGAAAAAACGCGGCATGCGCGAGGAACGTGGAAGAATTTAGAGATCAAAGAAACGTTTCGCTTTCGCAAAAAAGCCTTCCTCCATCGGCGAATTATTCTCGCCAATGGAATCTGCAAAAGCACGTAGTTTCTCCTGCTGTTCTTTGCTCAGTTTGGTCGGAATTTCCACTTGCATCGTGACATGCAAATCACCATGACGTCCGCCATTAAGACGAGGCATGCCTTTTTCGCGCAAACGAAACACCGTGCCGGCTTGGGTGCCTATCGGGATTTTGATGGAGGTGTATCCTTCCAACGTAGGAACTTTCACCTCGCCACCTAACGCCGCAGTGGCAAAGGAAATCGGCACCTCGCAATGCAAATCGTCGCCTTCACGCTCGAAAACATCGTGCTTTTTGATGTGCAGGAAGACATACAGATCCCCCGACGGACCGCCGCGCAGACCGGCATCGCCATTGCCCGATGAACGAAGACGATTTCCGGTATCGACTCCCGCAGGAATGCGCAATTTGATGCTCGATTCTTTGGTAACACGGCCATCGCCGCCGCAGGCATCACAAGGATCGGTAATCACCTCGCCGGTTCCATGACAAGTCGGGCATTCGGATTGCTGAACGAAAATACCTGCCGAGCGCGTGACCACGCCACGACCGCCGCATGTCTGGCATTTTTTCACACCGCTGCCGCTCTTGGAACCGCTGCCGGAGCATTTCTCGCACAAGGCTTCGCGCTCGATGAGCAACTCTTTTTCTACGCCCTTCGCAGCTTCTTCGAGAGACAGTTCAAGGTCATAGCGAAGGTCGCTACCGCGCTGCTTGCCGCTTTTCCGCTGGCCGCCGCCGCCGAAAAAGTCTTCAAAACCGCCGCCGCCAGCGCCGCCGAAGGCTCCGCCAAACATTTGACGGAAAATGTCCATCGGATCATGAAAACCACCGCCGCCGCCAGCACCGCCACCGCCGCCACTGAAGGCAGCGTGACCGTAACGATCATACGCGGCGCGCTTTTCTTCGTTGCTCAGAGCTTCGTAAGCTTCTCCGAGCTCCTTGAACTTATCTTCCGCCGCCTTATCCCCCGGGTTTTTGTCGGGGTGAAATTTCATTGCCAGCTTGCGGTAGGACTTTTTGATCTCGTCCGCACTCGCATTTTTGGCAACGCCAAGAATTTCATAATAATCTCGCTTCTCAGGCATCTTCGCTTCCTTTCTGTTCTGCGGAATCTTTCGCCACCACGACATTTGCGGGGCGGAGCAAACGATCTTTTAATTTGAATCCCCGACGCGTAACCCGCAGGACGGTCCCCGGTGGCTTATCACTTGGCTCTTCGCTGATGGCTTCATGGAGATTTGGATCAAAGGGCAGACCCAAAGCGGGCACTTCTTCGACACCAAGGCCGCTGAGGAAGTCGGCCAATTGCTTCCGTACCATGTCCATGCCGATATAAATCATGGAAGTCGTGTCTGATGCTGCAGCTTGCATACCCATCTCAAAGTTGTCCAAAATGGGCAAAAGCTCTTCCAATAGACCTTGATTGGCGTAGCGCATGGCCTCTTCGCGCTCGCGGGCAACGCGCTTGCGGAAGTTATCAAAGTCAGCGGCTCCACGCATCGCGACATCGCGCCAACGCGCCGATTCCTCTGCCAAGGCTTGGATCGTATCCACAGCCTGAGCGCCCTCCATTTCGTTCACATCTTGGCCATCGGCATGGCTTTCGTGTGTTGTTTGATTTGCTGTATTTTCTGTTTCGCTCATACGAGGGATATTGGTAGCCGATAAAGTTGATTCGTCAATCCTGGAAAATATGCCGCCTTGGCACTTTGACAAATCGTCTCGCCTGCCTCACAGTCACCTTCTACCCATTATGTCGTCACCCAAATTATTCATCCCCGGCCCTATCGATGTATCTCCTGCCACTTATGCCGCCATGTCCCGAACGATGATTGGTCATCGCGGTGCGGAATTTGAAGCGCTCTACGCTTCCACGCAAGCAGGTTTGCAAGCATTGGCCGGCACCGCACGTCCTGTTTTCCTTGCCACTTCTTCGGCATGGGGCGTGATGGAGGCCGCAATTCGCAATCTTGCACAAAAAAAAGTCCTCAATCTCTGCAAAGGTGCCTTTTCCGATAAATGGTTTGATGTTACAAAAAAATGCGGCTTTGAAGCGGAAAAAATCCAAGTCGAATGGGGGCAACCCATCGATCCTGAGGCCGTGCGCAGCAAGCTGCAAGAAGGTGGTTTTGATACCGTAACTCTCATTCACAACGAAACATCCACCGGATGCATGAGCGACTTGCAGGCCATCGCCGCAGTCGTAAAATCCTTCCCGGATATCATGCTGATTGTGGATACCGTTTCGTCCTTCTCGGCTGTGCCGATTTGCATGGACGAATGGGGCATTGATGTTTTGCTTGCTGGAGTGCAAAAAGCCATGGCACTGCCACCCGGCCTGGCGATTTTCGCGGTTTCTGCTGCCGCGATGGAGCGTGCGGCCTCGATCAAAAACCGGGGTTATTATTTCGATTTCTTGGAGTTCGAAAAAAACGCCGCAGCGAACAACACTCCCAGCACGCCAGCCATTTCGCTCATTTTTGGCCTCCAACACATTCTGCAAACCATTGCCGAAGAAGGAATCGAAAACCGCTTCGCCCGCCATCGCAGCAACAATGCCTTGATCGATGCTTGGTCACAGCGCCACGGCTTCGAGCACTTTGCCCCTGAGGGATTCCGTTCGGTTTCCCTTTCCTGTTTTCACACGCCCACGGGCTTTGATCAATCTGCCTTCATCAAGGCTCTGAAAACGAAGCACAATCTGCTCATCAACGGCGGCTACGGAAAAATCAAAGGCCTGACCTTCCGCATTTCCAATATGGGAAATGAAACCAACGCCACCATGAACGAGCTCATCGCGGCGATGGACGACGTGCTTTCCGCCTAATTTCTTCCATCATCCCGCAGAATATTTCTTGCGCCGAGCGTCGTTTCGGCGCATACATCTCTTGTCCACCATGATGCCGCTGTAGCTCAGGGGTAGAGCAGCTCATTCGTAATGAGCAGGTCGTCGGTTCAAATCCGACCAGCGGCTCCAGCATGTGAGTGGATCATTTTACCCCGTATGCCAGACTTGTCCCATGAAGATCATTTCCGATCTCTCGGCCACAGCATCATTTGCGGCATTGATGAAGCTGGTCGTGGCCCTCTTGCTGGTCCCGTTTGTGCGGCGGCAGTCGTGCTTCCCGTAGATTTCTCATGCCCAGGACTCAACGATTCGAAAAAAATCAAACCAGCCCAACGCGACTCTCTTTATCATACCCTGACTAGCAATTCCTCTGTATTCTGGGCCAGTGCGATCATCGAAGCAGCAGAAATTGACTCCATGAACATCCTCGCCGCAACCCACAAGGCCATGGCTCTCGCAGCAGCAGAACTGCAGGTTCGTTTTGCAACGCCATTGCACCTTTGCTTAATCGATGGCCTAGCCGTCCCACGCTTTCCATTGCCAAGTCATGCCATCGTCAAGGGTGACAGCATTTCTCTATCGATTGCTGCTGCCAGCATCATTGCCAAAGTCACACGAGATCGCATCATGCATTCCTATGCCCAAGAATTTCCTGAATACGGATTTGAACGCCACATGGGCTATGGCACCAAACAACACCTTACCGCACTTACCACCTATGGGCCTTGCCGCATTCATCGTCGCTCGTTTCAGCCCGTATCTCAACTCACCCTGCCGCTTGAGTGACCGCCACGGCAACGCATGGAAGAATCAAGTAGTTGGCGCTTTCGGCGAAACCGTTGCCTGCCACTGGCTCCGCGCGCACGGTGGGAAAATTCTCTATCAAAACTACCGAGCCCCGGATGGTGGAGAGGTGGACATCGTTGCTCGCAGCGGCAATTTACTTCGTTTCATCGAAGTAAAAACACGTCGCGCTGGAGGCATAGGACGGCCACTTGATGCCGTGGATCGCGCCAAGCTGGCACTCATTGAGCGCGGAGCGAATTCATGGCTCAAACGATTAAAAAGAAGAGATCTCCCATGGAGATTCGATGTCATCGAGGTCATCCTTACGGAAGGAGCCAAGCCCGATGTTCATCTTGTCGAAAATGTCCTTTGATTTTTTCCCGATAAATTCCCAACACAGAGACTTGCCAAGCAATGCTTTGCCTTGCAAGATGTCGCCGCAAAATTGGTTCATACTCCGAACAGAACGTTACAACTGATAAATCCCATGGCAGAAATCACTGAACTCGAACTTCCACAAAACGTAAAAAGCTTTTGGCTCAAAGCAAAAAGTGCAGTGGAAATGAAAAACCACGGCTACGCAGTAAGCCTCATTCAAGCGATCCTCAAGGATCATCCAGGCTTCCTCGTCGGCAGAGAAATGATGCGAAATTGTGAAAGCGTCATTACGGGTGGACCGAAGAAAAAACAAAAAATCTTCGGTATGGAAACCAACAGCGGTCCGGGCATGAAAATCCAAAGCACCGCGAAAAAGGATCCAGCAGGTGCCGTTTTACTCATTGAGAAAGAACTCGAAAAAGATCCCTACAACATCGCATTCAACGAGTTACTGCACGATTGTTTCCTCGCCATGGAACTCTTTGAGAGCGCAGCTTTCGCTTTAGAAACCTTACGCAAAGGACATCCGGATAACACCAAGTCCATGCACAAGCTCGCCACCTACTACATCACTCGTGGTCGGCCCGATGCTGCGGGAGATGTTTATACCGACATTCTCAAAGCCGCACCTACTGACGGCATTGCCATCAAAGGCTCGAAGGACTGCGCCGCGCAGCACTCCATGCAACGTGCCAAATGGGACGAAAATAGCGATGTCAAAGACATCATGAAGGATCAAAAGGAATTCCAAGACCTCGAAGCATCCAATCGCGCCGGCATGACCAAAGATCAAATGTTTGAAAAACGCGATCGCCTCATCGAACGCTACAACCAAGATCCTAACTCTCTCGCTGCATCTAAAGATCTTGCGCAAATCTTCGAACAACTCGAAGACTGGGAAAATGCCGCCAGCTTCTATAACTGGGCACACAGCCTTAGCAACGGCGATGTTGCTTTGAAAAATAAGTCCCGCGAAGCGACTGACAAATTGATTAGCAACCAAATCCGTAGCTTAGAAGACGCAGTTGCTGAAAATCCCAATGATGACTCTCTCCGTCAGCAGCTGCATGATGTCCAAAAAGCTCGCGCCGTGGAAATGGTCGAAAACGCAAAAATCCGCGTGGAGGAAAACCCTACCGACCCCACCCTACGCTTCGAGTTAGGCCAAGCATTTTTCAATGCAGAAGACTACTCCTCGGCGATTCCTCACCTCCAACAAGCAAAAACCAATCCGCACATCCGCACCAAGGTTCTTTTGCTTCTCGGACGCACCTTTAAGGCGAAATCGATGTTCGACATCGGCATCAAACAGCTTTCCGACGCTCTCGCCGATCTCCACGGTATGGATAGCACCAAGAAGCAAGTCCTTTATGAGAAAGGCCTCATTCACGAAGAAATTGGCGACAAGTCCGCTGCACTCGATTGCTTCAAGCAAATCTACGAAGTGGACTACAACTATCGTGACGTTGCACAACGAGTTGAATCCTCGTACGGCGATTAATCAAAACACATCTTTCATCACGTCTCGTCTATCACCATGATCGAAAACTCATCGTCAAGCTCAAGAACCACTCTTTACACCGTCCTAGCTTGCGCCGGAGTTCTTTTGTTCTTCTATTTGGGTATAAGCGGGTATGGACCTGGCCGTCTGCAATCTCTTTTTGAGGTGTTGTACGATAGCTGGAACGAAGAAACAAGATATGAACATGGGCCATTTTACCCCATCATCATCATTGGCCTTTTCATCTACCGCTGGAAAGACATTCGCAACTCTGTTGGACGGGGAGAAACGCGTGGTCTTGCGCTCGTTGCACTAGGCATCCTTTTCTACCTGCTTGCTCATCGGGTCATCCAATGGCGCGTCGGCATGGGAGCGCTTCCTTTCATGCTGCACGGTGCAGTTTGGTACTTGTGGGGCAGGAAAACGGCGCTGATAACTGCGTTTCCGATTTATTATATTTGGCTCAGTGTGCCATTACCGGATGTCCAGCAAGCCACTGTGCCCATGCAAAACCTTTCGATCAAAATCAGTCAGTCGATCTGTGGACTATTTGGCGTCGATACGATTGCGGAAGGTTCTAAGATTTCCCCTGTGGATAAAAGCTGGAAAGAGTTTGAAATTGCCGAGAGTTGTAGCGGAATCCGCTCTTTGATGGCCCTGCTGATGATTTCCAGTGCGTGGGCATACGCCACTTCGGGGATTTCTTTGGCAAAACGTGCGCTACTTTTGCTCAGTGCGTTACCGCTTGCGATCATCGGAAATGGTCTGCGCGTCTCTTCCATCTTTCTCATCGCTCACTACGGCAGTGAGGAGTTTGCGCGAAAAACATGGCATGACAACTCGGGGTTGCTGTTGTTTTACCCGATATCTTTGATTTCGATGATGGCACTGCAATCGCTATTTCAAGGAAATCTACCATGGAAGAAGAAAGTCGTGCGTCGTCAATCTTCTGACTTCAAAACACAACCATCAGAAGTTTCTGAGTTATGAAACGGAATATCTTTCTCTTTGGCTTCTTACTTTGTGGACTAAGTTTGATGTGGGTTTTGCCCAAACGAGGCACCGTAGCACCATCGTCACTCTCTATGACCGAAATCAACATGGAGGAAAAAGTGCCTCCTCTTGCGTTTGGGGAATGGGAGGGATTCAAAACCCTCCCCACTGAAGATGAAAGAAAAATTCTTGCCTCAGACACCAACTTCATCAAAGCGCGTTACACCTGCAAAGACTTTCCTTTTCTCGAAACTACCGATGAAAAAATCTACCAAAATGTCGTGAGTCTCTCCATCGTCATCTCTGGGCACGATATCAACAATTCCATTCACCGTCCAGAACGATGCCTTGTTGCGCAAGGACATCAAGAAATGCTCAGCCTACCAAGCCAAATAACCACGCCTCAAGGCCGTTCGCTAGAAGTAAGAAAAATCTCTAGTCGTGCTAATTTCCGCATCACACAAAATGAGCCAGAGAATCATCAGCGCGGCTTCATAAGCTACTATTACTTCGTAGGACACAAACGTCTCACCAGCAGTCACTGGAGCCGAACTCTCATGGATATGCAAGATCGGCTCATGACAGGAACCGACCAGCAATGGTCGTTCATTATGGTTTCTGCAGCTCATGACCTTGGTGCATCAGCAGAAGAAACCGAAACGCATCGCAGAGCTGTAGATAAAAAAATCCGCCAATTCTTGGGAGAACTGACGGATCGCATCGTGGACTGGAATCAAATTGATTTGTCGAACGTTACTCCTGTTTCGGCACCTCAACATTAGCTCCTTTGAGATAGTTGATATTGTTTTCAACCTCGGTTCTCAAGCGGCGGTAGTCGCCATCGACGTAGTAACCACCTTTGACTCGATCAATTTCTTCTTTAGAGCGCATAAACAACACCAAGGCTTTTTCTGGTTGTCGAGCTAGCCAGAGACGACTCGCACGCAGCATCAAATGTGTCGCATAGTGATAACGTGTCCCATAAAACGCCTCTCGCGGCTCCAACGGACCCAAAATTCGATGATAAATCGGTTCCGACAGATCGAACATTTCTAACGAATCATAGATCAATGCGAGATTCAGTTCTTGCATCAAATTCCCCGGCGATCGCTTGACCACATGCAGTTGATACTCCAGAGCTTTTTCCGCACGGGCACGATTTTTTTTCTGATCAAAATCTGCGGCATTCATCTTCACCAAATGCTTTGCTGCATCTGCATAGAGACGAAAATCCGGACGTATTTTCAAGGCTCGCTCAAAGCTATCTGCTCTGGCACTAGCACTTTCATTTTGCGCCATCCCTGGCTTGATGATCCACCAAGCACGGGCATCTGCTATTGCGACCCAAGCGACGGCGAGGGCAGCAGCCATACCCACAAATCTCTTCGTAAGCATCACCCACTGCTTCGCGTCGCTACGTTGGCTCCTTAATAACAAAATGGATAAAAAGCAGCCCATCAATATTACATCAGGCAATACGTGGTAAACAAAACTGAAAAATGCTTGAACACCCATACCCACCAAGGCGCCCATACTGCCAAGAATCTCCCCTTCAGATCGATCCGTTGTGCCCACGATCGTCAAAAAAGCCACCCCGCGGAAAAACGCCACCAGAAATAGAACGAGCAACAATCCTGCGCCCAACAACCCATAATCTACTGCGGCTTGTAAATATTCATTGTGTACGTATTCAATGTCCCCGCTACCTGTCCAAAGTTCGTCGGGATTCCATTTTGTGATATAGTCCAAAAAGAACGAACGACTTCCGCCACCCATCAACGGCTTATCTCCGATCAGTTCCATCGCGATACTGGCAAACTCTAACCTTCCACTATCGCCGCCTTGCCGATGAGACAACATTTTCGAACCAATATTCCAGGCACCGATGATGAGAATCGGCGCGGCTACAGCAGAGATAATCAAAGCAAGGCCAGCCCAAGAAAGCTTTCTTCTCCATAAATCGCACAACCAACCGATTCCGACAACGGCAGTTCCGCAACCAAGGCCCAGAAATGCGCCTCGAGAATTGGACAATACACATCCCGCCACAGACAAAAGATAGATCAAAGCATATCCAAATCGCATCCATTTCGCCGAGGAACTCATCAGAGCCATTCCCAAACCAAACAAGCCGGCACCGAGCAAAAAGTTTGCGAAATGATTGTAGTGAGAATACAAGCCACTCGGAAACGTAACCGTGGCACGCTTAAGGTAGATCGGATAAAAATCAATGTTCGCACGTTGCGCAAAAGCTGTAGCGATGTTCGCTATCACCAAGACACCTAGAGCAACCAACAAGGTCATTCGCATGGTTCGCTGTGATGTGCCGGCAGTCCACCACGCTCCAAGAACGCATCCAGCAAGCAATAATCCATCGCTACGGGCGAAGTCGGCACATGGCGAAAACAACATCCTGACGACATAATATCCAACTACTGCTGCTACCAGAATGCTCCATGAACTTAGAAGATTGCTCGGCTTTTGTAATGCATCAATCGCAGATGATGCAGCCAAAAACAACAGTGGCATGCCACAAACAAACGGATCTAAGCCAACGGCCAATGCACCTGCTAGCCAAAATCCGCACACAAATAAAATGCTTGGTAATCCCCTAGTCATACTACTTTAGTCCACATGTTTTTTACCGGATGCACCCGCCACGCGCCCAAATTTCGATATCTTTCGATTTCTGACTCATCCTTCAGCACTTCTGGTGCCATGAAAGCATCGTCTGTGGGAATGTTTCGCACACGAAATCCCAAATGGTGCGCAGCTGTCGGCAGCAACAACTCTAGATAAATCCGCAACGGGGGTTGTAAGGAAGCGATGGCAAGAAAGGCCTCTTTGGTCCAGAATGAACCACATCCCAGCATGGACAAGATCACAGTCTTGTCCTCGCGGAGACTCATCATTTTCCAATATTCCATGAACTTCTGGTCTGCTAGATGACTCAAGCAATGTGGGTGATTCGTCTGATCGATACGACGCAGTCGATGCCCCAGCACATCACAGCCTTCACTCTCTAATGTCGCTACCAACGATGAATTTAAATTTTTTACTAATGGAATTTCATCAAACTCAGCAAAATGAATATGGGTCAACTCATTGCGCTGGATCCAATCCACGGCGGCGCGAAAGACCCCAATGTAGCTTTGACGTTCTCGAGGATGATCTCGCGTCTTCAGTTCTGGGTCATCGATGTTTATGACCTCGCAGCAGTCAATCAATAATGCCGATGGATCATTGCCTCCGTAGGCAATCAAGAAATCCTGTTCTGCATCGAGCGCTCGCCAATACTCCACCATTCGTATCAAACTGGTGGGTGCTTGATGACTTAAAAGAATCGTTCCTACATTGCCACTCATGATTCCAGATGATTCTTCACTCGAGGAAAATCCACTTCTTGCCAACGCCGAAATCCCAGAGAGCAACGCCAATAGGTCACTTGCGTTTGCGGTAAAAATACTGGCACAATCGGAGGGCCTGCATAACCAATCAAATGAATTCTCCCGCCTAGGTTGAGTATGATCGCGGTGCCAAGCACCTCTCCCGTATCGCAATCACGAATCCGACTTCCCATCCAACGTATCAGCTGCAATCCACAGCATCGAATCAATTCCTTCATGATATCATTTCGCTCCACGCGCGAATAGCACCGCAGGTATCGTTTGAAAAAGAAGTTTGATATCGAGCCACAGTGACCACGTATCGATGTATTCTAAATCAAGCTTCACCCAGTCATCGAAGCTTGTGATGCTATTGCGCCCTTTCACTTGCCAAATGCAGGTGATCCCCGGCTTTACACTTAGCTTTCTGCGATGCTCAGAGCGCTCGATATTTGGCAGCTCCTTAAACGACATCGGTCTCGGCCCCACCAAGCTCATTTCACCTTTTAGCACGTTGATCATTTGGGGAAACTCATCGATCGATAGTTTTCGCAAAACATGCCCGAAAGGAAAGATTCGAGGATCATTGTCCAACTTAAAGACAGGACCCGTCATCAAATTGCCCATCTGCGCTTTTACTTCGTCCTGCTTGGCATCAGCCCCAACGAACATGGAGCGGAATTTCCACATTCGAAACGGTTTCCCATATTTCCCCGCTCGAAGTTGCCGGAAAAAAACCGGACCGGGGCTTTGCGCTTTAATGCCTATGGCAACGACGATCCACAGTGGCCACGTGAATAAAATGAATAACAAGGCAAGACTTCGATCCATCAACTCTTTTGCTAGTAGCTCCCAACAAAAATCGGGAGTGGAGCTCAGCACCAACATCGGACTGCCATGAATCGAATCGAAGGACGGGCGCGCAAGCTGTGTTTGCATGAATTGTGCCGAAACCCAAGCTTCGATGCCTCGTATCTCGCACATTTCGACGGCAGTCGTGATGTTGCGAAATTTGACGTTCTTTCCTGCAATGATCACTCGTTCCACGGCATCGTCGTGCAGTTGATTTTGGAACTGATCCCAATCTGGATTGAGCAAATCATGCCTACCAGAAATCTTCCAGGAACGCGTTTTGTCACTTTTCAATAAAGCTTCGATCTCATCCAAGCTTTGCACATCACCTGCTAATAAAACCGATTCTTTGATCTCATTTTTGCCGACACGAATCGCAAAATTAAGTCTCCACAGAAAATGACGAAGCAGCAGCAAAGCCGCGATGAAAACGCTAGCGAAGAGTAGCAATGCACGACTGGATTGCTCAAACTTTAAGAACATATTCAATACAGAAAACCAGCATATCACGAGCGTTATCGCTCCAAAGACCATGAAATAGGCTCTTGCTGTACTAATCGTAAGTGGATTTTTGTAAAATCCGACAAAACGCAATGCTAAAGGAGCGAAGGGAACTACCGCGGCGAGAGTCGAGCTAATCACTTGAAGATCTTTCATCCCTTGTTTCACGATACCATATCCGTAGGGATTGATAATCAGGGAGATTAGGTCGATCAGTGGATCCCGTAGCTTGAACGCAATATAGAAGCCAAACAATACGAGTAACGCATCAGCTAGCTGCAACAGATTCGTTACAAATGTATCTTTACTAGCTCGTTGCATATTCCACCTCTTACTTTCTTGCTCAAGCAGAATTCTACGATGTTCGAAGCGCTTTTGCCAATCGAAATGATTTCATGGCTCGATTCGCCTGCTGGGCACTCGAATAATAGTCAGAGAGCGCCACGATTACGTCTTCCGGCACCTTCTCACTCGTAGAATAATAGAAGCAATCCAACCCGTGCAAAAAACTCTCCTCATTGAGCGGATCAATCATTACGCCGGTTCCAGCCTGCAATAAGTCTGTCGTAGCTCCGTTGTAGCAAGAGAATAGCTGAGGCAAGCCAGCCACACATGTTTCCAAACTCGCAAGAGGCCAGTTATCGTCGAGTGTCGGCAATACAGCCCAATCCGCAGCGGCAAAAAATGGCGGCAGATCATCTCGTTGCACGAAACCTGTCATCACAAGGTTCGCACGTGGGCATCGAACCGCCCACTCTTCAAGCCATCCACGATGCTCGCCATCACCCAACAAAAGCAATGTGATTTCGGCATCAGGATGGATCGAGAGCCATCGTTCTACAGCGCAGGCCAGTTGTTTCACTCCCTTTCGAGCTGATAGAGCACCAGAAAAAAGTAACACCTTGCCCTTGAGTTTCCACTTTGCGCGTGTCTGATCGCGGTGCGGGATCTGCTCAAGCACTTTCTGCCGCCAGCGGAACGTATCGATTCCTGTCATTCCTTCGTCAATTCGACCAGGATCAGCGCCATACGCGAGCAGTAGCTCGGTGGATTCCGGTCCATTGGACCAGAGCCGCTCGCATTGCGTAACCATGAATTTTCTCAAAGCCCGCTTAAACCAGCCAACGTGGCCTTCCGTATGAACGGTTCCCTCGGAAACCAATATCATCGGCACACCGAAGATCATGCTGTACAAAATGCACCACATCGACTTCAGGCCATACTCGATGGTGACCACAACGTCGGGCCGAATTTGGCGCAGCATGGGAATCGTTTTTTCCGAGAAATGAAATTGCCGTTTCTCTGCATAATTCACATCTTCTCGAGTCCGCTTGTAAACGAAAGAAAAGCAATTTTGCAGCATGTAGGAAAACGACAGCTCTTGCTCCGGAACCCGCCAACTGCGGTTGAATTCGCTCATAGTATCCAAAATGACCGTAAACGGCGTAATTTTGCTTACTGCGTTGTACATAGAAATCCGATACGGAGGCAGCATGTTGGTCACAAATGCCACCACTGGCCTTTCGTCACCGAGTTGATCTATTTCAGAGCTATTCATGGAACACAAAATTTTTCCGAAAGCCGTAATTGAATAACGTCGTCATTGCGATAAATGACAATGTTACGAAAAAGTCATTTACCGCATAAGATCTCATTATCCACCACACGCCGATTTCGCCAACAAGAAAACTCGCTGCCGCTGCGGTCGTAAACAAAAAAAACTCGCGCGATGTGTCATGCTTCCCTGCCACAAACACCCATTTTCTATTGGTTAGATAAGTGAAAAAGTTTGTTGGCACAAAAGCGAAAAATATCGCCAGCGTGTTCCACAACAACCGATTTTCGTGGAACTTAATCCCCATTCCCACCTCCACGCATACGCGAAAGAGTCCGTAGAATAAATAAAACACCACTACCGATAGCGAGCCGATCAACAAATACTTGGCTATTTTCCAAACGGTCGGTGCCGTAGGATCGAGAACTCGGGCCACGGCATCGCCGCTGCGACCTTGACGTAAGCACTGCACTAGCCAGTGGCTCTCTGTCAGAATTTCTCTTAGTATCTTCATCGGGCTAGATATTACGGCATACGATACGTCCCTAGGCAAACACGAAGCAATTGGCTCATCACCGCATACAGTCCACGAATGCCATTAATTTTTGTCGGTGTTTTTCCCGAGGCTGGATATTTGCGAGATACGGGAATTTCACTACAAGAAAACCCAAGCCGCGCAGACTCAATCGCCAAGTGATAGTGAAGCTGGTAGCGATCAAAGCACACACGCAATGGCGCCACACGAGCATCCTCAAGTAACGCTCGGCTGTAAGCACGGAAACCATTTGTCGTATCGGTTTGCCAACGTCCAGAAGCAAGAGATATGAGCGGTGCATGAATCAATCTCACGGCGATCAAACGCATCAACGGAGTATTTTCATGCACGCCTCCGTGGATAAATCGACTGCCTTGCACGTGGTCTTGTCCATTTTCTAGTGCAGTCACCATCCGTGGAATACCGTCCAAGCCATCCTTACCATTGCCATCGATCACCACGACTCCCTCATAACCCTCTGTCATAGCGTAATCAAAGGCCATTCGCATTTGCGAACTCAGCTTCCCCGCGCCTCGCTTGACAAGCAAGGCCTTGGCTCCAACTTCCTCCATTAATCCACGATCCAAAGATCCGTCCGTACTCCCGCCATCGGCAACGCAAAGATCAACCAAGCTCGTATAGTCCTTCATGGCACGCAATTGCTTGCGCACCTTTTCGCCCTCATTGATGACAAAAACGAAAATGGCCCAACGGCGTGATTTCGGGATTTCCCAGACCACCTCATATCGAGGACAGCGATCATCGTCACCTCTCATAAGATTTTCGTCTTTCATCATAGATTGGGATTGGTATTTGATTCCCGAACGATACTGGATTGCACGGTGTCTTCTAGCAAAACAGAGCTATTTGCCTCGTGAGAAATAAAATACAATGGCCTACTGCGAACTTCGCCCAGAATCGCTCCGACGTATTCACTCATGACAGCAAGAATCAAACAAAGGAAAAAAAACATTCCACTCAACTGCAACGACTGCGTGGTCCACCCTTCGGCAACATTTTTTTTCATCAAGTAAATGGCCATGACATATCCTGCATAGAGGAGATTTACACACGCACCTAACATTCCGCACATCGTTACCAAGCGCAGCGGATGACGCGTGTTTGCAGCTAGCAAATCAACAGCAGTAGCCAACTCTGAGACGAATGACCCAGAATTGACGACTCTCCCATGATGGCGCATTTCATACTCAAAAAAGTCGTGATGGTATCCAAGTGTCAAGGTCAACACTCGAAGGTAGCGGCTATGCACCCGCACTTGTAGCAGAGCGTTCACGGCCTGCCGACTCATGACACGAAAGTCTTCCGCGCCCTTTCGCAACTCCACTCCCAAATGCTTCTTGCAATATCGACGAAAAACATTACCGAACGTTTCTCGAAATACTGATCGATCTTTGGCGTTAGTCGCGACTCCATGAACGATACCACCTGTGCTTCGGCATTTTTCAACCAACTCCACAATACGATTCACTGGGTCGCACGCTGGATCGATGGTCACGACATAGTCGCCCATCGCCGACTCAATGCCCGCAGATAAGGCGACATCACGGCCAAAAGATCGCGACAATCGCAAATAGCGAACTCGCTGGATGTCCTTCAATTTCTTCTCGACTGCGCTCCGGGTTCCGTCGCTTGAGCCATCGTCCACCACGATGATTTCAAAAAAGCGATAATGAGAAACCATTTCCCGAGAAAGCTCTTCAAGGAATGAGTCAACGATGCTCGCGTCATTTTCCAGAGCGGCAACGATGCTAATAACTGTATGTGAATCCATAAAAATACGTCCTTATCTATTCGATTGGAGGATGCCATCAATTTCATCTTCCACGTCAAAAATATTGTCAATTTTTCCTCCCATCACATGGATGATAGCAGGAAAAGCTGGATCACGGCGAAATAAAATCGGGCGACCATCATCCACCTCGGTCTGTGGTAGTAACGTCTTCACTTCCCAGATCGAATCACAATACCTAGCCTGCCGCAATGCCGGAATGTATCGAGATGCGTCACTCACCATGTATTCGAAGTGACTTTCTTTTCTCAATAACGAAAATCGTTCATACGGATCGACGATCGTCTCTCCTGGTTTCTCCAACCATTGAAGATGGGGAGTGTAGCGGACGTGACTCAATGTGGTCAATTTTCTCGATGGATACGGCATAAACGAGAAAAACGGCCCACACATCATCGTCACTGAAAGCCCATCCAGCTCCGCAGGTAACTCCACCAAGGCCATTTCTGCCAGCTCTTGCTTGAGGGGTATTGGTTCCAGACCACTGCCAGATGTGAGAACATTCAATCCACTATAGGTTGCATTGATCACAAGAGTCGCAGGTAATTCCGAGCCATCGCTCAATTGAACTATCGCCGAGCCGTCAGAACATTGGAGCGCAGATTTCACCGTGGTTCCATAGCGTATGGGAATTCCTGCTTCATCAAGATCGCGGCGACAACGTTCCCGCAATAGTGAGCAGTCAAAAGCACATTCTTCAGCTACCCAAACCGCTTCCGTAAGGTGGGAGTCGAAGATACGCGTGATACGACTCGGTGCCTGTGCCAGCGGCGCTCCGATCCGTTTCATAAAGACCTCAAACTGATTGGCCGTTACTTTCGAAAACCTTCGGCTCACCCCATACACTTTGGTGAAACGATCCACAATCGCTTCTCGATACATGCTACGAAATCGTTCATAATTGTGACGTGAACGATACGCCGTCATGAGACTGCGCGGATAATGGTAGCCGCCATGAACTCGCGCTTGATTCACGCGGGAAGCACGCATCAGCAATTCATCTTCCGCCTCTACCACCAGGGGGAACATACCTCTTTTTTGCAACATCAAAGCAATGCTACAACCGAAAAAGCCTCCGCCGACGATGGTGACGTTCGGAGTTTTCACGGGAACTTTCATAAAACAAAATCCTTGAGTTGCATACGCCTGGCAACAATCGCTAGGCAAGGTAAATCGAAGACACGGCTTGCAACGCCGAAGTCACAGATTCCTCAAAAGGTGCAATCGCTCTCATCTCCACAGATACGACACCTTGATAATCGATTTCACGCAAACATGCGGCGATTTCTTGATGAACCGCATGCGGCTCGTTCCAATCGCCCAAATTCAACTGACTCGCATGAAAATGCGCGATGTGGTCTCGATATTGGCGTATCACCGATGCGAATTCCTCGCCACTAGCCGCCAATCCACCTGCATCAACATGCAACTGAAAGCCAGGAGAATTTGTCATCGCAACAAGCTCCGCTGCATCTCGCAAACGAGTACAATAATCCGCCCCATACGCCTCAGGGTTTGCTTCCAGAACTATGCAACTCCCAAATGAAGCACAAGCATCTCCTACTTCACGGAAAAAATCGCTGGCAATTTCATGAGCTTCTACGTTTGCTAGCTGACCTTTAAGGCGATTTTTTGGCGAGCCAAATACCATCGGTCCAGCACCACACCATCCGGCAACTCTTCCCACAGCAATGAGCCATTCTTTCATACGCTCACGCGAATCGCGATCCACAAAAAGATGCAAATTTTCTGAGCCAAACAGCAATGCTTGAAAGGCAGAAATCTCAAACCCGCGTTCCTGATAATAATCACGCTTTTCTTTCACGCTTTTCTCATCCGCAGTCAATGGATTACCAAAAGCCCGAACGGGTGCTAACTCCAAACAAGAAACGCCAAGAGAGCTCAGCAACGCAAGCATGCCGTCTTCTGCTTCTGGTGGCCACGCAATATGAGAAAATGCCAATCGTTTCATGATCTGATCAAGGGGATTCGAATAAAAATTGAAATGGCCTATTATCTCACACTTTTTAGCCAATCGCCAAGCCGTTCAAACACAGATTCTTTCCCATACAGGTAGCCACGCTCCCCGCCCCAGAACGTATCATAGCTCGACTTCATATCGTAGCTAGCTGGAGCAGGACCTACTCCACCAAGCTGCTTGGTGGGAAAAAAAAGATCACGAATCTCGTGTGTTTTGATTGGTTCTGAAGAAAGATTCAAAACAGGGATTTGCAGATCCCATGCCTTATCAATATCGGCCGCGAGCAATCTGGTATCATAATATTGGAAATTGCCATCGGGATGCACTTTTTCCAACTCGTTGTCATTCAGCATATCGAAAATGACATTTTTTTTCAGACCGGGGCCAAACAGGCCGGGTAAGCGCAAGGTGCATACGCTGGGAAAACGCTCGCGCACCCATTGCTCTACATGCAGACGATTCACTCCATAAGCATGGTGGCCTGTCTGGTCAATCTCACTAATCTCCACGACATCGCGCGGCGCAGGATAGACATCAATCGATGAAATGAGGGTGAAACGCTGTGTTTTCACACCTGCAAGTGCTGTAAGTAATCGCTCAATCCCAGCCAAGTCTTCTTCCGGATGCTTGTTGGCCCACCATTTCATTGCTTGCACGCCGGCACAGATCACATGGTCAAATGTCTCGCCTTGGATCTCGTCTATGTTGGTGGAGCGATACCTGTGCGTCGGATGTAGAGCTACGTCTAAGGTCGCCCCAACAAATCCCGAATATCCAATCAATGCTGTTTTCATTTTTTTAACTTCAATGGTTTGTTTTGCAAAAATAGCGAATCGTCTGCAAGACGCGTGCTGCCGATTCAGGACTGAGATGCACACTGTCTGTAAATTGCAACTCTTCTCGAGGAATTTGACTTGCGAGATCGAGATACGAAATCGGAAATCGCTTTGCCAATTCGGCGATGGTATTTTGCATCAGAAACACTTCTCTCTCTCTCATGACGCCGGCAGGATACGTGACGATCAGAAATTTCGTGCCTCGTTGATGTAGCACCGTTAAAGCAGAGACATATTGATCAAAACGCTGCTTTTCATCATGAGTCAAAGCGTTAAATTGATCGACTTGTCCAGCAATCGGCATGCTTGCATTTACATCAAATGCTTCACCAAGGAGAACTTTAGGTCTTGCAAGAATTTTCGCATAGAGCATCCCACTAGGCCGAGCTGAGGCGCCTAACAAAGGCAGACGTGAACCGACAGCAAACCATGGGCCTTGTGCCCCCTTAACAATCAATGTTTCGCCATAACCAACACCGCCATAAAGTGTATTTGCCTCAATGACTAGCCATTTCGGCGTGTCAATATGATCCATCGCAATCAAACGAATCCCATCTAAGGCTGGACCGCCATCGGATCCAAGATTCGCGATTTCTTGATTTCCTGACTCCCGACCTGGAAGTCTTCCTGTGATCGATGATCCTGCCAAAGCAATTTCCGCAGAGGGTGAAGCACCTGATTGAAACCGGCTCATTGTGCTAAAATAGTTTGACTCACTTTTGCCAGTGCCCATATCAAGCACGTAGCGAAAATAGCCTTGTAAAGAAAAGCACGCTACCAATGCCAAACATATACCAACTAAAAGTTTACGGGTATGGTCCGAATTTGTATTCATGAGATGATTCTCTTTATGATCAGGTATTTCTTGCAATCCTAGCCACTCAACAAGTGATGCTCCTGAAAGTTTAGAACTGAAAATAGATGAACCCCTGTGGCGGACCAGAATTAGTCAACAAAAGGAACAACATACCACCATACATCAGAGATTCCGTCCATGAACCTCGAAAGCTGTTGAAAGAAGCAATTCGGTGCTCTTTCCACCAACCCATACCATGATAGAAAGCTACAGCAGATCCGAAAAGAACAGCAGTGTAGATCGCTGGACCGATTGCACGACCCGGAATCAACAATTCACGAAAGAACAGTCCAATCTGATTCATGTCTGGCATCAGGAAGGTCAACCATAAGAATGTCACCGCGTGAAATGTATAGAGCCAACCGGCAAGGGCTCGCCATGGAGAACGAGTATGGATTTTTTCTTTGCTCCGCTTACGATTCCAAAATCGCTCAATGCCTAACAAAATTCCATGCAACATCCCCCACAAAGCAAATTTCCACTCCGCACCATGCCACAATCCCCCAAGAAACATCACCAAAAACAAATTCATGTAAGTACGAGTCTCGCCTTTACGATTGCCGCCTAACGGAATATAGAGGTAGTCCCGCAACCATGCTGAAAGCGACATGTGCCAACGTCGCCAAAATTCCGTGATGCTCGTGGAAAGGTAGGGGAAATGAAAATTGATCGGAAAAGTATAGCCGAACAGCGCTGCCAATCCTATAGCGATCAATGAATAACCTGCAAAATCTGCAAAAATCTGCATGGAATACCCGTAAAGCAGCAACAACAAATCCACTGGTCCAGCATCGGTAATCCATGGCTTGGTCAGCGTCACCGTTTGTTCAGCAAGGTTGTCTGCAATTACCATTTTCAGGAAAAATCCCAAAATCAAGGTGCGGATTACTCGACCCCAGGGAATGTCAGACCAGCGCTTCGCTTCAATTTGTGGCCAGAACTGTTTGGCTTTGACGATCGGACCCGCGACCAACTGAGGGAAGAATAACAAATAGAAACCTATGTCACGCACGCCTTTGGCAAATCGACCTCCACGCGACATCATCGCATCACCCTCCCGAGTGACCTCACCGCGCGCGACATCGACAATCATACTAATACCATGGAAGGTGTAGAAAGAAATGCCGATAGGTAGTGGGATATTTTTTACCGCGCTCGTCCATTCGGCTGGTAAAAACGGTAACATACCGATCACAAAGGGCAGATACTTAAACACAGCCAGCAGAGCGAGGTTAAGTATGACGGCGAGTCGAACCCAGTGGCGAACTCTCTCGTCATCTCCTTGCACTTTGTAAACGATGATGCGCGCCGTAGCCACACTGTTACCAACACAGGATATGGCGAGTAGTCCGAGCAGTTTGGGATCCTCCCATCCGTAAAAGACAACACTTGCTACAAGCGCCACCATAACCTGCCATGCTTTGCCAAACCGCCCGGCTGACCACGGCGCATAATAAAGCGCAAGGGTCACCAATAGCAGAAACAAAAACTCGGAAGAATTGAATAACATATTGAGCGATTAAAACATTGCTGTGATGCGAGGTTCCGCTGACCTCTGAGCCAGTAAGCTAAGGCTTAACAACTTCGACGCGAAAATAACGCCACCGACTCGTGTATGGCCAACTTATAGTGACTTTATCATTTGATCGACGAATCACAGTATCCGTCGGTTGTGTAGCAGTCCATCGTTGCAAGTCATACGACCAATGTGGCGTGTAAGTAATCCCCTGGCTTTCCGCGACTGAGTTCACTGTGTATTCGACAGTGAAGCTCATCGGCACCGTACTTAGCGACGCCTTGGGCATAGAATCCCTTGCATTGGAAAAAGCATGCTGGAGCAATTGTGGATCGCTAGGAAAAATTGATTCTCTCACAAAAGGAGGATCTGGTTCAACAATGGCGGGTGGTATTACAGGTGGCAGTATATATGACAAGTTTGCCGAACCATCGACCGACAGTGCATTCGGATATGTGCTTACCACGTACCATACGATTTCTTGCAGACGACGAGCAACCAATGGGTCAAAAGTAACCACGTTGTCATTTTGAAAGCCTGCATCCAAAGCCTGAGCCGGAAGCCCTACGGGACTCGTCTTGAAAATGGTTGCATAATGCGTCAATGCTGAGATGTATGAACCAAGATGATTTAAGTGCAGATTGTCTGTCCGATCCTCGCGATTCCGGTAAAAATCTTCCCTCGTGTATCTCGCCAATACACCTGTGCCGCATGACTGAATGCAGGCGCGCAAGGCTTGCCCGGCTGGGATGATCAAAATAGGACGATTTCTTTGCGCGCTCACAGCAGCACGAACCTGCTCGAAAGCTGCATTGATATCTGTTTGTGTGCCTACAGTTTCACTATACCAAGGCCAAGCGCAATAAAGGTAAACTTGTGTGTTGTGCGGCTCAACCAGTGAAGAAAAACGCTGCACATACTCTCTCATTTGCGTCACTGAGTTCGGCTTCCACTCGGAATTGAATGGCTGAATGACGAAAATGTCCCAAGTGCCGGTGGCCAATTCCAGACGCGAAGGCAAGCCAGAATGAAAAACTCCTCCGTCAACTCCGTTATTCCAATGATACAGCAACCCTTGTCCTGAAGTAAGCTGCACTCCTGTAACCAAGGGATTGTTGGTGACCAATCCCATCTCTCTTATCTGACGAGGAATATCAGGCCACAAAGTAAAACTACTTCCAATATGAAAGGAAGTTCGAGTCTCCCGCGAGACAATTGGTCCCATCCATCGGGAATAGCTAGTAGTTCCCGGCAATTGGGCAAGGTTCGAACGTGGAATAACTCCCATGCGAATGTAGCGCCCTAAATCAGCATCGCCTGGAGTGTAGGTTCGTGCCGTGGTAGAAGGTTCCACAATCCTAACTCCCGTTGCACCTGCCGTAGTCGAACGCTCCCAGAAAAACTGCGTGCCAGATTCCGGGTCGTTTTCTGCATCCCAATACGTGTAGCGCCCAGTAAGCACTGAACCAATGCGCGGTGAGCCTGATGCATTAACGGAAATGGCACTTGGAGGACTATTGACAACATTCATCCTCTCCAAGCGAAGCGCACCCAAGTAGCCAAAAGCTCCGCGGCTGCGCTTAACTGTAATTGTCAAGACCCCGTTTGCGTTAGCGCGCAACGGATCAAAAACAGCCATGCTGGAACGATTGGCATTTGGCTGTGGGCTAATCCCAATCCCCGCTGCACTGGTCGTCAGCAATTTGCTATCTTGAGTTAGCCCCGCAACTTCGAAACGAGTTACGCGAATCTCATCATCGGTGCCAACAGTGCCAGCCCAATCACGCGAGGCAAAAAGAGCCAAACGGTAAACGCCATCAGGTGGCATATTGCTCATGGTGATAGTCAGAGTCTGATCACCCTGCAAATAGAACCAATCCCTCGTCGCTGAATCAACAGCTAATCCGCCCATGGTGCTGACATTGGGAACGGTAGTCCCAAACGGATTGGCCTGCACTGTTCCTGTAACACCGAGAGAAATGCCGGTTAGTTGTCCTGTAGAGGAAACCAAATTTGACACTCCCGTGGGATTTTGGTCACTAACATTGTTCCACACATGTCCATGAATGGTGGGGCTAACTGTCTGATGATTCGATGCACCAAAATCAACATAAACCGTGCTAACCTGCCCATGGCTCAGTCGTAAGAAACCGAGCACGATCAGAAGAGGGTATGGAATGTAGGATTTCATAAGAATCAGCAAGATAGGATGGATTACACCAACCGTTGCTTAAAAGCAAGACGAAGAAATTCCGCGAGGAATGAACAAACAATAGCAACCACGATGCAGCCGATGGGGGTCGCAAAACCAAAAACCCAAGGTTGTAAGATTGTTTTTACAGGCAGCAAAATTGCAGATAGCATAAACGGGTGCAAACAGTAAACGCCAAGCGAATTACGTGCAAAAAATCGGATAATCCCATTCACGGGCTTTTGAATTCCCAAGCTTGCTATGAGCATCGCAATGGCAAAAAATTGAACGGATAGCCTAGCATGTTTGGGCACCCAATTTCGCTTACTAGGATCAACCAACTCAGAAGGAACAGAATAATACCACTCGATAAGAGCCGCGAGGCCCCCAATGCTGAGCATAATGAAAATCCAAAAATAACGCTTCGCCGACGCATCCTTCAACCGAAAGATATGAGGGGTCAGAATTACAGCGATGAATGGCATCATCACAAAGCAGCTAGGCAACCAGTAGTAGGGACTTTTGATCCATCGATAGCCTTGATATGTCCACAAATATGTTCCAATCACAGCGCAAGTCGCCAGAAAAAGACCGCACCATTGCGCACGCTTAGGCAAGATATAAGCAATCCAGCAAAGCGGTGTTAATAAGATAAGTGTTGCAAACGTGTAAAAAAGCCATCCGCCTCCGCGCAGAAAAAAAACAATTAGCCCAAGAAATGTAAACTCTGGCCTGACTTCCGTCGCAATTATCCAGGCGCCTACCCAAAACGCATACAAATAGCCAAGCTTTTTGACACGATCCCAATTACTTGCCCAGTTGGGTTTCTTGATCGCAAAAAGCACCATTGACAATAAGATGAATGATGGAACCGCTGATGATTGCATTTCAAAATAGAGATAATCCCAAAGATTATGACCCATTCCAACACTCTTTTCTCTCGTTAAAGCCATCTCATAGAAAAAACCAGAATGGCCCAAGAGAACCATCATCATGAAAAACACTCGCAGATAATCAAAGCCATCAAAATGCATTTTCGGCGGTTTGATTGATGCGGTATTATCTGTTTTTTGAAGATCAAATGTACGATTGTCTATTTCTTTTTCCATGGATTTGCGATGATGAAGATAGAATTAAATATTACGGAGAAATATATGGCTAGATTGTTAGGAGTAATTTTCCTCTATCGATCACTCACAATTGCAACACTTGTGCTTTGTTACTTTATCGTTGGAAAATCAACACCAGAGAGGCCCCTATTCCTTACGACTCTGAAATCGAACGAGGAGGGGTTTCTGTTATACTTATGCGAAAAAATTTCGAATGTTCGTCATGAAACGAATTCAGGGATTATCGTTTACGATAGACCACAAATTGGATCGGCTGATTTCTTGAATAGGCCGGACCTGCATTGATCGTAGAAATTTTTTCCCAATCTGAATCCGAAACTTCTGGACGGATCAGCACATGACGCAACGCAGTCGCTTCTACAAAATTAAAAACACCCGCTTCTTCTTGCCACACGTCCCAGATCAGCAAATCGCCAGACTGCATGCGGTCTAATGCCTGTTGTTCGTAAACTGCTCGATCGTTACGCTCGATGATATTCGGGAAAGTCGAAAAGAAAAATTGCCGAGAATGGCGAGACGGATGTTGTAGAGCTGCTTCCCAAAACACCACGGGGATGAATACATTACCAGTGGCTGGAAGGCCATCCAGCGCCCGTACTAATGAGCCTCGATAGCTTGCTCCGCGGTTCTTCACCAACAAGGCGACGTTTTTTGCCATCAAAGCACCCGAGAGAGTGACAATAGCCATACACGCAAGTGCTCGAAACATCTTCGGCCATGACGAGAAAAGCGTTTGCACTGCAATCACATACATCCAAGCGGCCAAGGGAGCAACAGCCACAAAATGATTCGGATTGGGATTTTTCGCGACAATATGAAATACCACCGCCATGACCAAGCCAAGCGCAGCATAGAGTTTGGCTGTTTCTATCCGAGTTGTGGGGCGTTTTCGCCAAGCTGTAACAAACACGACTGCGCTACCACTAAGGGCTCCTAGGAGTAAAATCACCAAAGGTAATACTCCCAACGACGCAAACGACCAACGCATCAATTGCAGGTGACCCGGGCCTAATCCTTGGATCAGCAATCGCTGACTGAGAATATTATTACGAAACTGAATCAACGCCTCTGGTTGGCGCCATAGCCACAGAGCCATGCAGGAAGCACCCAAAACCATGGGCAAAGCGAGCGGCAATATCTTTGGTATGACATTTCTCCAACCATGCTCGCGACCTTCTAAAAAAAATGCGAGCAATAGCCACGAACCCGGCACCACGAAACCAAGTGGGTGAAGCAGAGGGCATACGAACAGGCTAAAAAACCGAATCAGCTTCGTACGGACTGTGTCAGCCTGCCAATAATGCAAGCCTAAGAGCAAAAAAAACGCGGTTGGAATTTCTGGTCTATAACTCTGCACGGCCACCAGAAAACCAGGTGCCATGAGTGAAATGATGCCGACCCAAGCAGCGGAGGCTCTATCGCTGGCGCGTCGCACCAATTCCATCAAGAAAAAACTCGTGATCAGCCAAATTCCACACAAGAGAATGAGCTCCCCTAGAGAACCCCATGGGAGAATCGGAAGCAAAAGCGAGCGTAACATGGGCCAACCAATCCAATGAAATCCCCAGACCTTGTCGTAGCTCATGAAGCTACCAACCATCGGCCAATGCAACTCCCCAGGATGACTCGATGTGGAAACCGCTCCGAGACTTTGAAAGCCATCGACGATCACGCATCCTGTACGCTCGACCAGCAAAACAGCGACTACGAACCAGATGATCCCTACCATCCAGACCAGCCATCGGGATTTCTGCTGTAGTAAATCAAGTAGCCTCTCGACCTTGAGCTTCAATCCCATCGTAAGGAGTAGTATGGTTTTGTTTTCATCGTCATCACCTGTTGATAGATGCTGTGATAGCGACGCCCGACGACATCCCAAGCGTAATTCCGAAGGGCATCATGGCGAGCCGATTGGAGATTTTTCTCCTGCTCTGCCGTGCGTGCGGGCAACCATCGATGCAGAGCGTGATTCCAATCGTCAAAGTGACATACATCGATTAGCTCGCCATTAAAGCCCGGGCGAACCAATTCCGGCATGGAGCTTTTTGGCTGAGCGAGAATCGGCAAACCAAGCGCGATGGCCTCGATCATCGCCAGCGAAAGCCCTTCGCGTTCGGAAGGAAAAACTAACACGCCCGCCCTAGCCATGATCGCGCGAGTGACAGCACGCGGCGTACTACCGGGCCAAATGATATTTGGCGTGCTGCGAAACATTTCGGCAAATGTTTCACCATCCCCGGGTAAAACGCCACCTAATGCCACAAATGGCACAGAGGGATTGGATCTCGCCAACTTGACAAATGTTTCCGGTTGTTTGCGCGATTCCACAGCCGAGACCCAAAGCGGAAAACCTGGAGAAAGGCGCGAGATTTCAGGGGGCAGATCTGTGTCGTCGATGCGATCTGGATCGTAGAGTGCTGCATCAAATCCGTTAGGAATCACTTCTAAGAACCTTTCGGGATTGCGGCGGCGCACGTCCGCAGAAACGGCTTCGCTTACCGCAACAAAGGCGTCCGCGAAGCGCAGTAGCCGCCCGTAGCGCATGCGCTCAACGGGCAAAGAAAGATCCGGCTCAAGATTGAGCGTCGTAAGAAATCTCGTGCCACCAAGATTGCGAAGCTTCGCAATGACCGAGGAATACAAATTGAATCGACTATACGAGGCCGTGTGAACCAGATCAAAGCGGTCAGAAAATACAGCGGAAGGATGACGCAAGCGCAGGTTTGGCAACTTCCAAAACTGGGCTCCCATTTCAAGGTCTTCCTGCGTGACAGGATTGGAAAACGAATGAAATTCATGTTCAGGGTTGAACTGTACACAAGCGCGCAGCAGGGTGCTGATCGGGTTTTTCCATCGATCCAAACTAATGGGCAAGAGAATTTTCATGCAAAAAGTCGGCGATAAATCGCACCATACTCGCGTCCTATCGCATTCCATGAGTAGAGGTCAACAGCAGAAGCGCGCGTAATTTTTCCGAAAGCGCACTGCTCATCACGATTACGACCTAGGTAATACAGCAGACTTTCAGACCATGAATGGATTTCACAAATGTCATGAAGCCTACCGTTGGATGCATCGCGAATCAACTCAGGCATTGAGGTTTTCGGCTGCCCAATCACAGGAAGCCCCATGCCCATGGCTTCAATGACGGATAGGGCTAAGCCCTCCCGTTCCGAGGGAAAGACAAATACTCCCGCATGTCTCATCAGTGCTCGAATGCAACGCCGATCGACGTGTCCAAGCCACAATAGATTCGGCAGCGAATGCATCATTGGCACGAAGTGATGGCCATCTGGATGAATATAACCAGCACCTACAAAAACAACCTCTGGATGACGCCTAGCCAATTCCACAACAAACTCTGGGTGTTTTCTCGGTTCTAGCGCCCCGACATAAAGAGCAAATGAGCCCGGTGTGAGATCCCGAACAGCAGCAGGTAAAACTTCTTGATCCTCGATTTGCGGATCATAATAGGCAGCATCGAAACCATTGGGAATGATTTGCAAAAAACGATCTGCACAACGCTGTTTCACTCCGTCGCTTGCCGCTGTGCTGACTGCAACAATTCCATCAGCCAAATATTCGGCAATTTTTAGCAAAGACCAGTCTTTGCCATCCTGCGGCCCCACCTGTAAATTGACGGTCGCAAGATAACGCGATTTCCCCGCAGTACGAGCCTTTGCAAATATCGCGGCGGCTTGGTTATGCAACGTAATGGATGCCGTGTGAACCCCATCGTAGTGAGTAAAAGCCATAGAAGTTTGGCGGTTTTTTACGATATTGGGCAACCGCCAAAACGCATCTCCTAGAACACGATCTTCCTCGCTGTCAGGACGCGAACATGAGTGGAACTCAATGTCGGGATTCGCCTCTACGCAATTTCGTAAAAGCGTGGATATTGGATTTCTCCAACGATCCAGTTTGATGGGAAGCATGATACGCATCAGCTCAAGATTGTGTGGTCGCGTTTATGTTCATGGCCGGAACCGAGCCAATGGCTGGATAACCGACAGCGTATTGCGCATCTCTTCGAGATTGCTTTCTCTCACGCATCGCTTGCTGGTATGTAGCAAATGGAATCGCCAGCCATAAACAGAAATAAAAGTTTTGCGGGAAATTTCGGAACGTTGCCCCGTGACCCAATCCGCCCACTACGATGGCCGCCGCAAAGGCCAAACACAACCGCGTATTTTTGAATGCTTGAGACTTTCGATCCAAACTACTCATGTATTGCAGGATCAAGTAGTAACAATATCCACCAGTAGCGAGGATGATAAAGAGAGGAACATATCCAAATTGGATCAATGAGTCCACGATCGCGTCATGCCCCCAACTGAAGTCATCATTGCTGGTATTCACTGTCATACCACTGAACTTAAATCCGAAAGGCTGCCAAATTTTAGGCTCCTCTGTGAGGTTCGCCCACCCTTGCAAACGGTCTTTCGCTGTTCCCATCACGATCGCCCGTTTGACTGTAGCATCGTCGGTCACGAGCCCAACTGTGTTTTGTAAAAAGATCTCTATTTCGCCCAACCAATTGTTCTTGATGGCAGTTGGAGCAAGGAGGATCGTTGTGATCAAACTCACACCGCCGACGAGTGTTCCGATGTAGGCGCGATGCTTTCTTCCTAAGAAATAATAAGCAGCCAAAGTGCCAAGACCTCCCACCCAGCCCGTACGAATGATGGTAAAGTAGGCAGCAAAAACGAAGATTGGCAGTAGAAGTCCTTTACCCAAACGTTGAAAGAATGTGGGTTTGACGTTACCGGGCTTGAGAGACACCAAGCAATTTAAGACAAAAATCGAATACATGGTCGAAGCGGTCCCTGATCCATTAAATGTGGAGAAGCATCGTAATTCGCCGCCTACAGACTCAACGAGATTCTTTGCTTCAATTGTCAACCCCGACATCAAATATTTGTATTCGTAATCCGCATAGCCGAACTTCTTTTGCCAAAAGGTATAAATTGCTGATGGTATCAAAAGGACGAAAGTATAATGCAGAATTTTGCGCCGCTCCTCATCCGTCCTGAACAATGTAGGAATGACAAAAAACAAGAACGCATAAAACCCTTGATTCACCACAGCACTCAGTTTTCCCGCACCCTGACCATCGCCAACGGCAATTCCGACCGCCGTTACCCCAACGACGAAAATAGAGCAAATAAACGAATAGATTACATCTTTCGTCACCTTATTATTGCCCATAAAAAATGACAAAAACAGCGTAATCACCGACCCGGCAATCAATAGCGGCGGAATCGCCAAAACATAAGCGACATTCTGGAAGTCCGGAATGCCACCGATGACCATCATGCGCTTAAAAACGTCGATATAAATCGTGCAGAAGATTGTCACATAAATGGCGGCTCGCGGGTTCGTCAACCCCAAGACAAATGATCCAATTGCGACGAAGAGATAGAGCTGTCCTAATGAGCTACTGCGAGCCAAAAGAACATCCATGAGAATGTAAAGACCGAGCAGAAGCCCGAACATCAAAGTAAAGATGGCTTTAGGGTTGATGGATGTCATAAAGTTACTTGATTGAATGTTGCCGATAACTTGGCTCAAATCTGAAACGCAAGTCAATTGCTATTTTTTACTGATTCGTAAACGAAAGCCATCATAACGTAATAAAGCACGAAACAATCTGCGAGCTTTGACTCTGCGAGGTTCAGGGATACAATCCCAGATTCGCCAAATGGACTTCGTTAACAGAAGTTTGTACTTTGCTATACCTGAAACAATGCTCTCATCGACCCAGAAATCTTTCCACCCAGTGATGGGAAAAACGACCTCGTCAGCAACACTGACGTGAACTTCAGTCGAGGGAATCAGACGAAGCCAACGCGCAGTCACAGAGTCTTGAGAAAAATGATCTCGAAAATGCATCCGAGCATTGGTTGAAAGCTTCTGCCATAGGGCTGCATCTCCCTTTAATTTTCTAACAGCCTCGACAAATGCTCCACTTCTATCGGAGACGATGTAGCCAGTCTGCCTATCTATCACCAGCTCGGGAATACCACTTTCGATAGGGCTCACAATCGGAACTAAACCTAAGGACATGCCTTCCTGAAGCGCAACAGGAATCCCCTCGAAGTCACTCAATAGAACCATGACATGTGATTCTGCCATGGAATCCATGACCTTCTCCGGTGCGAAAGGGCCAGCAATTTTCACTAAGTCGCCACAGTTTTCCGCATTTACGATTCCCTCCGCAAGACTGCGATCGCTGCCATCTCCCACCATCATAGCACGCACGCCTGGTATCGATTTGCATGCGAGACACAAGGCCTTAGCAACATCGTCAATGCGCTTCTGCATACGAGTAAATCTGCCGACATAGATGAGCTGAAGAATGTCTTGATCAAACGATACTTGCCGCTCCGTATCAGGCGCACCATAGGGTATGCGAGTTACCTCAACAAAGGGACTCAGCACGGCTGAAAGTTTTTTTTCCAGATATTCAGAAACTACCACCACTTGATCGACAGAAGGTCTTTCACCGCCTAAAACAAAGGTATCGAGCAACTTGTAGTAGATGGGATCGTCCGAATGCACAAGCATAACACGGAGCATCGAAGAACCAGCAAGATTGTAGGAAGCAAAAAGTGCCGAAGCGAAATGATTGGCAATAAAGACAGAAGGCTGAAGAGACGCAACCTGTTGAAGAAACCAATGAGTATCGGCTCTGATATTGTTCCGCATGTGGATTCTGTAGGGAACGCCAGCTTGTTTCAGAAAACTTACCAGTCCCGAGTCCTGCTCGTTGGATCCATCGTGAACAATCAAAACAGTGACATCAACTCCAGCACTGATGAGCCACTGAGAAATGCGCAATACCCATGTTTCTGGTCCGCCTAGGCTTCCTTTTGAAGTAGCCGCAGCTATACATATCGACTTTCGATGCATGTGACTATTTGGCGTTTCCACTTAGAAATTTTGCTTCGGGTCTTTGATACGAACAGCGAAAGCGAAGAATCGAATAGACCAAAGCTGAGAAAAATGGCTTTAACCAAATTTTTTCGACGATTTGCCTAACGATTCTAGGCACTTTCTGAAGCAAGCCGTTCGTCATCACGCGAGCTATTTTTTTCACTCCCTCCGCACTCATTTGGCAGAGGTAGTGATACGAAATAAAACGCGAAAAACCTAGCAGGGCTCGATCTGACTCCATGATCGCTTGCTTTTCTTCGATCTGAAGAATTGCGGCATTTTTCATCTGCTGCTCGCGATACAAATCTACACACTGTGCCGTCTTGATGAATTGCGAAGACAACTGTCCTGATTTAGAATCGAATCGGTAACGCCCACCAAAGAAATTGCTCGCTACTGCGCCATGGGTAAATGCGATGCGAAAGTATAAGTCCCAATCAGGAGTGTAGGAAAGAGATTCATCATAACCACCTAAAGAAATGGCCAAATTTCGATCCATGATGAAACCCGTTGCACAAATTCGATTGGAGAAGGCCCAGCGGCGAATTTCAGCTGGCGACAAAGGATGTGATTCAATGAGGTCAGGCTCTGGTTCTGGATGATAGAACTCACCCTTGTGATTCATCATACGCTCACGAGATATGTATATACCAAACCCTAACGATTGCTTAATCAAAGGTAGCATTTTTTCTATGAAATCAGGCTCTAACGTATCGTCATCATGCAACACAACTACCCATGGTTCTGGCGCTACGTGAAGTGCACGGTTCCAGTTAGCAGCCATCGGTAAGCGCTCATCAAATACGTGGAGATTCAACTGTGGATGCAAACTGCATAATTGATTGAGTCGGACCACTTCCTCCGCTGAGAGAGAGTTTGCAATCAGGTGGATCGGTACAGAAGGACGTTGCTGCAAAGCACTTTGAACAGCCTCATCAAACCATGCAGACAAACGCCCTAAAGGCATAAGAATCGAAATGGATTGTGTGGAGGTCATAAACGTAGAGTCTTTATGCAAGACCTTTCCAGCCACGGCGAACAGTCCACCAATTGTTCCATGCTAATTGAACGCAGCCTTGGCTGACGATGATACCAAAAAGACCGTAACGAGAGGCAGCCCACCACGATACAACAAAAATAGCCAAGCCAGAAAGAAGTGCAGGAAACAAAAATGGGTTCTGGTTTTCGCTCATGACCAAACCAGCATACATGGAATGATGCGTTTCCAGCAGATACACCAGCCCCAAGATTAAAAAACTAGTGCTCTCAATGAAGTTCGTTTTCGAACCCAGTATGTCAAGCAGCGTGTCACCATAAAAGCTTAAAGCAATTACCATCAACATTCCCATGAATAGCCCGGCATAAGCGCGCTTAAAAAATAGAGAACGAATGGTATGAATGTCTCGCCGAACCCTGAGACGTGAGATTTCTGGCCAGGACATCGCCAGCGGAACACCACACACCTGAAAGATCATATTAAGAACGTTAACCGATAATCCATACTCTGCGGTTGCCGACAAGCCAAGTTGATCCGTGCAAATCAAGGTGTTCATTCGCAGTATAAGAAATGATCCAAACAACACAGCACCTTGTCGCCATGCCATAGGCCATAAATCAGAAAGAATCTCCTTATGAAAGACGAGTTTCCAACCAGAATGAGGATTGGCTCCCGTCGATTGACAAAAGATGTTTTTCACCAAATAACGATTGATGATAGCCGCCGCGATGGCCGCAATCGCATACGACCAGAGGCCTAAGCCAAGACAAAGGCCAGCGATGAGAAGCACCATGGATAAAATCTGTGATGCAACCAGAATTCTTGCGTTTTCTAAAACTTTACCAATTCCAATTAAAAGATTTTGCCAGTATGATGAGATGAAGGTCAAGACTGTGGCTGAAGCAAAGAGCAACCAAGAACCACCTATGCTAGAAGAGAGGTGATTTTCCTTGATTTGACCGAAGATAAACCATGATCCGCCGACCAAAAGAGCCAGTGCGAGTATCAAACCTACCAATACATACCACGTACGAACTGCATCCTTCAACTGGAATAGCAAGGACATGTTTGGCTCACGACTGCCCGATAATTCCGGAACGCCCATCGCCTTGAACCGCAAGGCACCAGCCATGGCATAAGAAGCATTGCGAGAGATGGTAGAAGAGAAACCAAAATCGAGAAGTGATCCTATGGCAGCGATACTCAAGAACGTATAGTATAGACCCATTTCCTCCTTTGGTAGCATACGCAGAGCCAAAGGCAACGTGAGAAGCCCTCCACCCACACGAAGACCAACACCAGCCACCGACCAGAGGGAGGCGCTTTGAAACATTTTCGAAAAAAAGCTCATACAATCGACAAATGACTCAATAATGTGAAATTCACAAGCGAATCATCTTACTCCTTCGGCACTTTCCCTGCCAAATAAATCGTGTATTTCTTGTCTTGATAGACCGAAGTAGCTGTATGGGTTTTGAAATCCATAGAAATAGAAATATCACCACTGATGAATGCGATGCTCGCTTTTTTTGCGGAGCTCACTGACCACGGAAACGATTTTTTTGAGCTAAAAACATAGACATTTTTTTCATCAACAAAATGATACGTATCAAGCAACTGCTCGCGCTTTTTGTCCTCCGCAGCATAAACCAACCAAACGCTGCTTTTCATTGCAGATTTCGCTTTGTCAACGCTGTCAGGTATTACTGCGACAGCCGGAGCACTTGGTCCTGCTGCTTTTCTGTAGTTGTCTTTTTCATTTTTTACAATGACAGCTTCGCTCAGCTTTCGATCCCTCACCAATTGATCTTCTAATTTCTGCAACTCTTTCGCATATAGCTCCCTCAAAGGCTTCATTTCCAAGTCAACTCTCGTTAGAAATTTTTCTCGTAAAAGTTTCAATTCTTTTGGTTCATCGACTTCTTCTTGACCAACTCCAACAGAAATGAGGAATGAAACGATCAAGCATTGCAGGAGAATCATGTATCGAGATTTCATAGAATTTGATGGTATATTGTAGTAATGAATAAATTCAAAAAGTAAGGTTTTGCAAGATGTTTTGTTACACTTACAGCGACTGCTCGCAGCTATTCAGAACGTATTGCGCGAGTGCTTGAGGCGACCAAAGACGTTGATAGCGTTCGCGCAAAAACAAGAAACGTGCTTCATCGTTGCTGCTATCAGAATTGATATACTGTTGCAAACGGGATTCTATATTCTGCCAATCAACTTCACCTTCGAGCTCATATCCCATAGCTCCTAGCTCGATGACTTCCTCCGCATCGAATGGCTCATACCAATGAATGCCTAAAGTATCGGTAAGAACGGCTGTCCCAAGAAGGAAACTGTCGATAAAGCGGAATGGTAAGCTGAGGCTGAGCCCTGAAATATTTACATTATAGGCAGCAGAAGCAACTTTTTTCGCGTAGCTTTCGTCGTCAGATAACTCTGGACCCAGCAAACTAGAATCTTGACTGTGCACGAGCCTAGCATCAACACGATCTGCGGGAAACCCACGTAGACACTTCACTAAGCGACCGCGTTTTACATTCGGATGTTGATACTGCCCTTGAAAATCTTTGAGACGACTCGTGGATTCTGGATCAGAATCACCACCAAAGTATGCCAAGATCCGAGTCGATTTTTTCGCCGATGCCTTGCTTTCCCAATCACTCAATAATTTGATATTTTTGCGAACATCAAGAGCTCGTGAAAGAGGTCTGCCAAGCATTGCAGGCTTGATTTTGTGGGCGAACTCTATGGCCGCAGCAGGCATGGGACGGCTTATATTGCTACAGATTTTCTGTGGCTGAGGAAAGGAGTCCGGCAACTGACATTTGAAATAACGATGGCAATGCGGCAGCAAATGTTCGGCATAAGAATTCCCATGGTCGGTTACATCAAAAACAAATGAAGCTCGTTTGCCACCGTAGTCGATCTCGCCTTCGAGCCACCACATCGTCCCGTTGATGCGCTTGACCATCTCAGGAGCAATAGCCTTAGCCCCCCAACGAACGTATCGATGACTCAGCGCTGCTTTGGCGGCAGGTAACTTGAGGCGAAGGTCGAGCTTCCCTTGCTGCTGCAGCAAGCCAAAGCCAGTAACCAACCAATCAAAGTATCCAACGTGATTGAGGCAGTAGTTGGTAATCGTGACAACTGGGGCTTTCATTGCGGGGAAGGATTCAGTTTCAAGAATGCTTCATATTCAGCGGGAGTACCTAGAATCCAATGTTCTTCAGATGGGGCCAGTACAAAATGGGCACCGCGATCAATGAGCTTGTTGTAAAGTGGGGCGACGTAGAACTCTCCCTTTTCTCGTTCATCAGCCTCAATCGCTCGTTGAGCGATTTCGAGGAACGCTGCTGTTGAAGAAAAATGATACAAGCCCGTAAGGGCATTCGAAGAAATGGCAATTTTTTCTCTTACCTCGATTACACGGCCTATTTGATTAACACTGGCAAAGCTGAAGCGTGGCTCATCGGAGTCAAACGCACCAAGCACGCCATCATAATTTACGTTTTTTAATAATTCGGCTAACTTGGCTGAGCGAAATGCGGTGTCGATATTAAATATCAGCAATCCGACATTATGATCAAGAAGTGGCGCTGCAAGGCATACCGTTTCGGCTTGCCCACGAGTGCTTTGATCAAGCCAATGGAACTGGGGGTTGTATTTTTTGTATAAAGAACAAATGACCGTCTCCAGATCAAACTTGTCTCGATGCTCTTTGAGTCCGACAAAGACCAATCGCGTCGCGAGTTCGAGAGGCAAGGAATCCACGCTCCATTCGAGGAGAGTTTTACCGTGTGCAGGAAGTAGAGGTTTGGGGATCTTATATCCGGCCTCGACGAAGCGGCTGCCCAGACCAGCCATGGGAATCACGAAATTCATGATGTTCAGCGATAAAATGAAGCAAGATCAGACATTTCCGCCTGCACCAGCGATCTCTTCTCGATTGTGCGGTAAATTCGACCCGTCGGCAGCAATGGAGTCCCAATCCGTAAAACGAAATCCGTTATCATCGATGTAGATCTGCGCCCATGGTTTACCAAAATAAATTTCATCATAAGGCACCTGATGCGCCTCCAGCCAATCTAAGGTATCTTTCGCGATACGGGCATTTACAAGGCCAACGTTGGCTCCACAGGTTTTCATGTGTCGCGCGGTTTGGATAATCAGATAATGACCCGCAGCTTTTAGTGCTTGGACTTTTTCTACAGCACCGGGGACGGGACTGAGATCACGATACGTTTGACCGGTTTTTTTGAGTTCGGCTATGACACCGTCGAGATCTAGGCAAATACGAGACATGGATTAAAGGAGTGATTGATTAAGAAGCTGAATGCCACGGAGAAAGAAAGCAAGTTGACGCTGATCATCATCGGCGTGCAAAGGGCACATCGAAAGAAACAACAAGGCGGTCATGACGTTGATTTCACGAGCATCGGCCTTCTGTTCAAGGATGAGCCATCGAGTCATTTCCCCGAGCCATGCGGCGTTGGCGCGCAAGCCAATCTCGAGATCAAAACTCGATGAACCAACGTGCGATACGTGAAATAGTCCGTTAACCATATAATCGTAATGCCCGATGGCGGAATGAGACAATTTCGCTAGATCATATCTCCTATCACCTAGAGTTCCTGTCGTCGATGAGCCAAAACTACCGCGAGGGTCGATGAGACGAATCACCCCCGAGGCGACATCGTAGAGAATATTGTTGAAACAAAAATCGCCATGCACGGTAGAGAACTCATCTTCTCGGTAACCTTGAGTAATAACCTTTTCAGCACCTACCAATAACTCAGATAAGGGAGGATGGCGCTCACCACAAATCTGCAATGAAGCGTTCATTAAAGAATCTCGTAAAGAGGGTTCAAGAAGAGAAAGGTATTGCTCGATACGATCAAGCGTTTTTTTCCAATGAAAATTTTGATAGGAAGCAGGGCCGATCGATGCAGGGTGCTGACGAAAAAACGACAAGGTAGCATGAAGTCCATCGAAGCAGCGCCACCAGTTATCCTTGCTGAGATTCCAGTAGAGCAAATATTCTGCAATATTCGGGTAACCGTAGTATTCCATTTCATAGGAATCCACTTGTCCGTCACCACCAGAAACCGAGACCAGGCGGGGGAATAGAACGCGCAGTTGGTTCGGTAACGTCTGATAGTAAGAAACCTCGCGTGATAGTTTTTCGCGATCTGAAGAAGATTTGATGATGGTACCTCGGCTCGTATCGACGCGCAACCGATTGAAAGAACGGCTATTGATGAGTGCGGCGCGGCTACGATAGTAGTTTGTTTCATGACCGCAATCAATCCACTCTACTTCCTTCAGCGTGAGTTGGCAGAATTGTGCAGCCTGCTCTACGACAAGCAATAAGTCTTTTCGAGATGCCACAAACGGTATGGCACGCTTTAGCACATCTGCCGTGAGTCGGAACACGCCCGTAAAAGCCAGAGATTCAGAAGGCCGGTCATCTCCTTTTGCATAGAAGTGAAATTCATGATCTTGTCCCAGCGACAGAGCTGACCAGGCAGTCGTCGAATGTACTGGCAGGCGCCCCCCTTGAACTTCATTCATGTCTGGGTCGGCTACGGGAATGGTCGTAACGAGATTTACGATAATGTCAGTGGCATCTGCCACACAATCGATGGCCTGATGTAAGGTGTCAACCACACCTTGCCCGCGCTGCACTCCATGTAGGGTATATCCGTGACGTAGCGGAGCGAGTTCTGCGGTGACATCCGCACAAAACTCCTTGTCCACAAACAAATGAACATCATGCCTAGCACGGTAATACTCGATCACATACGATGCCAACGGACGCGTGTTAAGAGGCACAAGCGCTGGGCATGGAGACTCGACTCGCAAGAATGGGAGTTTACTGGAGATATCACCTCCTGCTATGATCAATACTGTCGCCATCGCTATTTTCCGTAATAAGAAGGTTCTATGAATGATCTGCCGAGGGTGACGTTGCGTCAACGGATCGTAACAACATCGAATCCGCACAAGCCTCTGTGAGGATTCTCACCATGCGATCGCGGTGTTGTTCAAATGTGAATTCCGCTTGATAGCGCAGCTTTGCTTTTTCGCCCATTTCCTTGAGCAGATGAGGTTGGGAAAGAAAGGTCGCAATATGGCTGCTCAATTCCTCCACATCTCCTACTTTATGGAGAAATCCCGTTACACCATTTTCAACAATGGACGGTATGCCCCGCCACTGCGTCGAGATAACCGGGAGACCGAAGGCCATGGCCTCCAAAAGAACGAGAGGAAAGTTTTCAGAAACATAATACGAAGGGAAAACAAAGAGATCCGATTGAGCAAGGGCATCCCATTTTTCCTCGCCGTAGAGAGCTCCTGGTTCGGGGACTTCTAAGTTGGTAAGGCTACCGACATCATGCATCAGAGTGCGGAATTTTTTTTCTGTATCGGGATCAGGCCACTTGCCTACAAACTGCACGCGAATTTTCTTCTCTGTGTTTTTAGCGATTTTTGCGCAAGCTTGAAGCAAATCAAAGATGCCCTTTTTTTCGAATAAATTCCCAAGAAACAAGATGCGAAGCTGGTCGCTGGGTTGCTTCTCTGCTCGGTGAATACCAACTTTGATGCCATTAGGGATTTCAATTTCGCGTTGCGCCCCGAAGCTCATCCCAGGAACAGCGACATGGCGTGATAAGGTAAGAGCCCAGGCGTTACGACCATAGATCCAGCGACCAATGAATTTCCGAACGGGGTTAGCTTCGAGGTAATCGACCAATCCTCCGGAATGGTAATGCAAGAGAACTCTCTGAAACCATGGCCGACAGCAACCGAGGAAGAACATGTCACGCACAAATGATACAATCGAAGCACTACCCGGCGTGTAATAAAGCACCCGAGACTTGCTAGTAATTCGGAGTTTGATGCATCTGGCGATGATTCCAAAGAGTCCGAAAATTTTCCCAAGTGAAGCACGTCCTACTTCTTCTAAATTCTTACTCGAACGAATCTCAAGAAGATGTTTTTTGATCGGCGCAAGATCAGCTTCGAATAAGGCTTGTGTGGCGAGTGAAGCTCCGTGAACCGGAGGAGGCACAACTCCCGCCATGAGCACATGATAGGCAGTATTTCGAGCTTCGCGCGGCATAATTTATCCTTGGCCGATGCTGTAGAATTCAAAGCCCAGCGAGCGCATCGCATCAGCAGGCAAGATCCCTCGCCCGTCGAAGGCGAATGCAGGTTTGAACATGTTTTGATAAACGGACGCAAAATCCATGGTCGCAAATTCATCCCATTCGGTGAGCACCACCATGGCGTGAGAATTGGTTACGGCATCCATAGCAGAACTGCAGTGATGGAGATTTTTGATCAACGTTTCTTCCGGCACTCCAGCATATCGCATTTCCCGGAGGATGGTGTCCCATTCGACTTTTGGATCATAAAGAGAGACTTGCGCATTTTCCATGAGCAGGTCACGAACGACGTAAATTGCAGCAGATTCTCGAGTGTCGTTGGTGTCTTTTTTGAAGGCAAATCCTAGCACGCCAATTTTTTTATTCGCGACTGTATTAAACAGTGTATTGACAATTTTTCTGGCAAATCGAGTTTTTTGCCAATCATTCATGATGATGACTTGCTCCCAATAGGCAGCAACTTCGGGGAGGGCGTAGTGCTCACACAAATAGACAAGATTGAGGATATCTTTTTGAAAACAAGAACCACCGAAACCTACGGAGGATTTAAGGAATTTTGGGCCGATGCGTGAATCGTGGCCAATGGCGCGCCCCACTTCGTTGACGTTAGCGCCGGTCTTCTCACACAAGGCGGAAATGGAATTGATCGAGGAGATACGCTGAGCGAGAAATGCGTTAGCAACGAGTTTGGAAAGTTCAGATGACCACGTATTTGTCGTAAGGATTTTTTTACGTGGAATCCAGTTTGCGTAAACAGCAACGAGGCTTTCAATCGCATCTAGGCCCTCAGGTGTCTGCTCGCCACCGATGAGAATCCGGTCGGGATCAAGCATATCTTCCACAGCGGTGCCTTCGGCTAGGAATTCAGGATTGGAGAGCACTTGGAATTGTCCGCTTTGCGAATTGGCACTCAATATTGTTCGCATGGCTTCTGCGGTGCGAACTGGAATGGTCGATTTTTCGACAATGATTTTTGCACCATCAGACTCTTCTGCAATCATACGTGCTGCGGCTTCCACATAACAAAGATCGGCTGCCCTTCCTGCCCCAGCGCCGTAGGTTTTTGTCGGGGTTCCCACAGCAACGAAAATCATTTGTGCATTGCGGATGGCTTGCCTCACTTCCGTAGAAAAGTGCAAATTTTTGCCGCGACAAGATGTCACAAGCTCCGTGAGTCCAGGCTCATAGACCGGAAGATCTTCTGAGTTCCATGCCGCAATCCGTTTTTCATTCATGTCCACGACATTGACCTGAATGTGTGGGCACTTTGCGGCAATCATCGCCATCGTAGGTCCGCCAACGTAGCCTGCACCGATGCAGCAAATGTTATTGATCGACATAGTATTGTATTGGGAAAAAGGTTCGTTGGAGCCTGTAGCTTTACTCTGTAAGAGCGTCATGTATCATGTAATAGATGAACAGACTGTTATAAACCAAGTAGCGTCGAAAGAGCCTACGAGGCTCCATCAACAATCGATAGACCCACTCTAATCCAAATTTTTGCAGCACCGTTGGTGCTTGCCGAATTTCTCCAGAGTGGAAAGTAAATGCTGCACCAACAGCAAAATAGACTCCAGGAGGCAGAAGGTCCTTATTTTCTATGATCCAGCGCTCTTGTTTAGGGCAACCAAGCCCGACCCAAATCATATTGGCACCGGAGTCTTGAATTTTTTGTATAATCTTACGCTTTTCCTCTTCAGACCACTCTCCAAAGGGAGGTGAATATGAGCCAGCGATACGAGACGAGGGAAACAAATTGGTAAAACGCGCGACCATTTGATCTATCGTACTCTGTTTTCCGCCAAAGATAAAATGCGACACGCGCTGATCTCCCTCAGTTTTACGGAAGGTTTCTAGCATCAACGTTGGACCACAGACACGCTCGACCAATCTTTGCTCACGCGGAAGATACAGATTCAAGCACCAGACAATCGGCATTCCATCCGGGCAAACGAGGTCAAATCTCCTCATAACATCGCCAAAATCCTTCTCACTACGCGCAAGCGCCGCCACATGAGCATTGGCGGCACTCACGGCATAAACAGCATCCGCCGCCAAAGCTCGGTCAATGACCCAATCCACAGCTTTGCCATAGGTCGTAATTGCAAAAGATAGACCTATGACAGGAAGTGTGAAAAGAGTGTTTGTCGTGTTGGGCGGCATTAAGACTTTATCGTTGAATCGAAATCCTACTTAAGGCTCATAATTACTCACGAGCTACAGCAATTTTATGGCCGTGGGATTTGAGTAGCGCATGCTGGCGTGCGGTATCTAAGTCAGAAGCGACCATTTCTGCGCACATTTCTTCGACAGTAATCTCAGGAACCCAGCCAAGTTTGGTTTTGGCTTTGCTTGGGTCTCCTAGCAAGGTTTCTACTTCAGCAGGGCGGAAATATCTTGGATCGACGCGGACAATCACATCGCCAACAGAAACGGAACTAGCTTTTGCCGCATCGGTCACATGCTCTACAACGCCCATTTCATCAACACCTGAACCACTGAATTTGATCGTGATTCCGGCCTCCGCGGCGGACAAGCGCACAAATTCTCGGACGGAAATTTGTTTCCCTGTGGCAATGACAAAATCTTCCGCCGTTTCTTGCTGAAGCATCATCCATTGCATACGAACGTAGTCTTTCGCATGTCCCCAGTCGCGCAAGGCGTCCATGTTCCCAAGATAGAGGCATTTTTCGAGTCCTTGGGCAATGTTCGCAATCCCACGAGTGATTTTGCGCGTCACGAAAGTCTCTCCGCGACGAGGTGATTCATGGTTGAACAAAATACCATTGCATGCGTAAATGCCGTAGGATTCACGATAGTTTACGGTAATCCAATAGGCATACATTTTTGCCACTGCATACGGAGAGCGTGGATAAAACGGGGTTGTTTCCTTTTGTGGAATTTCCTGCACCAAGCCGTAGAGCTCCGAGGTGGAAGCTTGATAAAACCGTGTCTTTTTCTCCAGACCGAGAAAACGAATGGCCTCGAGCAAGCGCAAGGTGCCAATGGCATCCACGTCTGCCGTGTATTCTGGAGATTCGAATGAAACCGCAACATGGGACTGAGCTCCGAGGTTGTACACTTCATCTGGCTGAATCTCACTCAGAATGCGGGTTAAGTTCGAACTATCTGTCAAATCTCCGTAATGGAGCTTGAATCGACTATTTTCTACATGAGGATCTTCATAAATGTGATCAACACGTGCGGTATTGAATAAAGACGCACGGCGCTTAATGCCATGTACTTCATATCCTTTCTCTAGCAGGAATTCAGCTAAGTAGGATCCATCTTGGCCTGTAATGCCAGTAATCAGTGCTTTTTTCATAAATGTAGTTGTTAGGTGAATGAGAAGAATTGTTACGCAACGAGATCAGAGACGTGCTTCACCCGAAGCAATGGTAGCTTTGAAGTCTTCATACGCCGCAGCAAGCCCCTGTTCAAGAGGCATGATCGGTGCCCATCCGGTTGTTTTAATTTTTGAAATATCCATCAGCTTTCTCGGTGTGCCATCGGGCTTGGATGGATCAGTCAAAATTTCACCTGCAAACCCTACGACAGATGCGACCATCGAGGCGAGTTCATAAATGGTCAGATCTTCGCCAGTGCCGACATTGACCCAATCAGGTGGATTTTCGAGCGAAAGTAGATGCATACAAGCTGCTGCGAGATCATTCACATGCAGAAACTCGCGTCGTGGAGTGCCTGTTCCCCAAATGGTAACGCTAGCATCACCGCGAGTCTTCGCTTCATGAAATCGACGAATCAATGCTGGGATCACATGGGAGTTTTCTGCGTGATAATTATCACCCGGTCCATACAAGTTGGTGGGCATCGCACTATGATACATCAAACCATACTGGCTGCGATAATGTTGACACAGCTTCAGTCCTGCGATTTTCGCCACCGCATAGGCTTCGTTTGTCACCTCCAGAGGGGAAGTTAATAAACAGTCTTCTGTCATGGGCTGAGGTGCATTTTTAGGATAAATGCACGAACTGCCAAGGAAAAGCAATCGCGTGACGCCGGCGCGGCGACTCCCCTCGACAAGATGAGAGGCTATGGCAAGATTTTCATAAATAAACTCGGCAGGGTAAGTCGAATTGGCATGAATGCCACCGACTTTTGCCGCAGCAACGACGACCGCATCGGGTTTCTCGCGCTGCAAGTAGTCAAAAACCGCTTGTTGGTTCAAGAGATCCAACTCATTGCGGCCTGCGACAGCAAGCTCCAACCCTTCGGTGCGCTGCACTTGGCGAGCCAAGGCAGAACCGACCATACCTCGGTGTCCGGTAATCAATATTTTATTCATATATTTCATTTCTAGGGAAATCCTTGACCGCAGCGATTACAGCACTCTTCTGCTCATCTGACAACTCTGGATAAATGGGAATACTAATAACTTGCTGAGAAAGGCTTTCTGCAACATTGCATTCACGAAGGCTATGTGCGGGCAAATGTTGAAAACACTCCTGTTTATGCAAGGGGACGGGATAGTAAATTTCACACCCAATTCCTCGATCCATCAGATGTTGCTTGAAGCGATCGCGTTGGCCATTTTGCACGATCAGGGTAAACTGATTCCATGTATGCGAGCGATTCGGCATTTGCTGAGGCAAAGTCAACCAATCACAACTGCCAAGGCTCTCTTGGTAGAATTGCGCATTGTCTCGACGACCCTCCATGTAGCGGGAATAGTGCGGCAACTTGACTCGCAATAAAGCGCATTGGAGAGCGTCCAAACGGAAATTGCCCCCGACTTCACTGTGATAATATTTGGGATGCATGCCGTGATTGCGTAAGCGAATCATCCGCTCAACGAGAGCATCGTCATCGGTAGTCACAAGGCCACCATCACCGAAACCACCAAGGTTTTTCGAAGGAAAAAAACTAAATGCTCCTACTTGCCCCATCACCCCCGCTTGCTTACCAGCAAATGATGAGCCTATCGCTTGTGCACAATCCTCAAGAACCAGCAAGTTGTGAGCTTTTGCAAACTCTAACAATTCATCCATCGCCACACATTGACCAAAAAGATGCACCGGCATGATGCAGCGAGTGCGCGGTGTAATCTTCGAGGCTGCACTTTTCAGGCATAGCGAAAAGTCCACAGCGGAAACATCACAAAATACTGGTATGGCACCGATTCGATAAATAGCACCAGCGGTTGCAAAAAAGGTAAACGAAGGGCAAAGCACTTCATCGCCTGGCTGCAAATCGAGTGCCATTAATGCCAATATTAAGGCATCTGTGCCAGAGGAGACGGAAAGTGCGTGTTTTACGCCAATCATCTCCGCGCATTCGCGCTCTAACGCTTCCATTTCATCGCCGAAAATGAATCTTCCCGAAGTGATCACACGGGAAAATGCACCTTCAAGATCCGCACGCAGCGGATGATTCTGTGCGTTGACATCAAGTAAAGGAACAATCATGTAGTGCGTAGCTTTTGATACGATTTTATGCCATCTGTTGGTTGCGGAAGAATGCGATTGTTTGGGCGACCCCTGCATCAAACTCCACTATAGGCTGCCAACCCAGCAATTCCTGAGCTTTTCGAATGTCTGGCTTACGCACCTTCGGATCATCCGGAGGCAAAGGTTTGGGATCGAAACGGGCGGCAATTCCGAAATGTCGCGCCACAGCCTCACCAAATTCGCGGATTGTCATTTCGTGAGGATTTCCACAATTTACAGGCAAGTTGTAACTGCTGCGCATCAAACGCCAAATGCCATCCACCAAATCACTCACATAGCAAAAAGAACGAGTCTGCGAGCCATTTCCAAAAATCGTCATCGGCTCGCCCGCTAATGCCTGCCCAATAAACGCTGGCACTACCCGTCCATCATCAAGCCTCATTCGTGGTCCATAGGTGTTAAATATACGAACAATTTTGGTATCCAGCCCATGCGCACGATGATACGCCATGGTCGCGGCTTCCGCGTAACGTTTTGCCTCATCGTAGCATGAGCGCACGCCAATTGAGTTCACATTGCCCCAATATTCCTCGGGTTGAGGATGAATCTCAGGATCTCCATAGACTTCTGAAGTCGAAGCCAGCAAAAATCGCGCATTTTTGCGCAACGCCAGATCCAAGGAATTGTGCGTCGCATAGGACCCAGCTTTCAAGGTCTCTACGGGAATTTGCACGTAGTCGATCGGACTGGCTGGCGAGGCCATGTGAAATACATATTCCACATCGCCTTCCACATCAAAGGGCAGAGAAACATCATGCTCGATCAACGAAAAATTCTCGTTATCCTCCAAATGCGCGATGTTGCTACGATTGCCGGTGACGAAATTGTCCAACGCGATCACGCGAAGCCCATCCGCCAGCAATCGATCCACCAAATGTGATGGAACAAAGCCAGCGCCCCCTGTAACTATTGCAGTTTTCATGTATGATTAGGTATTTTTCCGTCGAGCCAAGAGTTTTTGCGCCTCCATGAGTGCCATTCCAATGACCTGATCCATATTGTAATAGCGGTAAGAGCCTAAACGACCGATGAAACTTACGTGCTTTTCTGCGTCGGCTAACTCCCGATATTTTTTATACAATGCAGCACTTTCTTTGGTGGGCACGGGATAGTAAGGCTCTTTCTCGGGTGCCCAGTCCTCAGGGAACTCGCGCACCACGGTCGTTGCATCAATCTTCTGCTTTGTCGCATGCTTCATTTCAACCGTCCGCGTATAGGGGACGTCGCTATCTGGATAATTGACCTGCATCACTGGTTGCCAATGTCCAGACTTGCCTGATTGTCGTTCTTGAAGCTCTGGTCCCGAATAGCTTTCGAAAGAAAAACGCAAGGAGCGATACGGTAAAGCTCCCAATGAATAGTCGAAATATCCATCAATCGGCCCAGTATAAATCAGGTGCTCATACTCCCAAGAGTTCCGTGTCGCCAAAAAATCCACTCCTAACTCAATCTCTAGGCCGGGAGAAGCGGCTATCATTTTCTCCATCATCTGAGTATAACCGTCGCGCGGCAACGCTTGAAATTCCTCCTGCAAGTAGCGGTTGTCACGATCCATCCGTATCGGAATTCTTCCACATACCGATGCCGCCAATTCGCGTGGATGCTTTTTCCATTGTTTCAGGGTGTATTGCTCAAAAAACGCACGATACATCTCCCAGCCCACTTGGCTCACGATGACTTCCTCAGAATTCTGCGGGTCGGCAATATCCACCCGATTTTCGTTGAGCCAAACGGCCCACTCCTCTTCCGTGCAAGGGCGCCCCATCCATTGCTCAAAGGTGTTGAGATTGATCGGAAAATGCCAATATTTTCCTTGGGTGAAGCTGCGAATCTCGTAAGCAACTGGCTCCCACTCTGTAAATTGCGAGAGATATTCGACGATGCGTTGCGAATTTGTGCGGAAATAATGCGGCCCATACGGGTGAATGAGCACACCTGCGTCATCCACTTTGTCATAGGCGTTCCCACCAATATGGCTTCGTTTATCGATAATTTTGCAGCGAAATCCTTGATTCGTCAGTCTCTCCGCTACCACCAAACCAGACAAGCCAGCTCCTACAATCAAATAATCCCACTTCACGTAATCAATCGTCTGCTAGAATGAACGAGACAAGTTCTCGTCCCTAAAAATCATTTTTTCCCAAGCTACCGCCATTGGTCGATTGCCCATTTTCCGGAGCAAAACCATTGCAAGGTCTCTTGTTGATGTCGGCAAATACGAAATAATTGCGTGCTAAAGTGCCGTCAGAAAAGTGATGTGATGATCGCCAATGTTCAAGAAAAATTGAACAAAAAACACATCCACCCCCTTCCTCTTCCCATTTCGGCGTTTTTTGCAGGCGAATTGGCTAGCAGGGAGAGGACTTTTCGCTCGAAAGAACCTGCTGCTTCGTGGGGGTTTCCATGCACTGTTGAGTTCCTTTCGAAGAAATATATGGCATTGATGAGCTTTTTTCTTGCTCTACAGATCGGCAACCCCTAATTTCCGCCCCCCGCCATGCCGGAACGCACACTGAAATTTGCCATACCGAAAGGAAGCCTCGAGAGCCCCACCGTGGATCTGCTCGCTAAGGCTGGCTATGAAGTGTACGTTTCCTCACGCGGCCTACGCCCAGCATCGAATGATCCAGAACTTGATCTGTATCTGATCCGCGCTCAAGAAATCGGCCGTTATATCGACCAAGGCTTTCTCGACTGCGGCATCACAGGCCTTGATTGGGCTTACGAATATGGAGCCAATCTGGTCGATTTAGCCGAGTTGCCCTATTCACGAGCGAGCGCCCGCCCGACCCGTTGGGTGCTAGTCGTGCCAGAAGATTCCCCCATCAAGCGCCCAGAAGATTTGCAGGGCAAACGCATCGCCACAGAAGGTGTGGGCATCACCCAACGATACCTCAAAGAAAAAGGTATTGAAGCAGAAGTCGAATTTTCATGGGGTGCCACCGAAGTCAAAGTTCCTGATCTGGTCGATGCCATCGTGGATGTAACGGAAACAGGCTCATCCATCAAAGCAAACAAACTGCGCATCGTTGACACCTTGCTTACCTCATTTCCGCATTTTTATGCAAATCCCGCCGCAGCGGCTGACCCATGGAAGCGGGAAAAAATGGAGCGCATTGCGATGTTGATGAAGTCCGCACTTTTGGCTCGTGGCAAAGTCGGCCTGAAAATGAATCTCCCGAAAGACCGTTTGGCAGAAATGATCTCGGTTCTTCCATCCCTACGCCGCCCCTCGATTTCCCACCTCACCGATGAAAATTGGATTGCCGTAGAAACAGTGATTGACGAAACTGTAGTTCGCGACATCATCCCCGCGCTGAAACAGCTAGGCGCGGAGGGAATCATCGAGTATCCATTGAACAAAATTGTTCCCTAGTCACCCTCTCCTATCAACCAAGAAATACAACCATGGGTTCCATTAAGAAACGCCGTAAAACCAAAATTAACAAGCACAAGCGCAAGAAGCGCATGAAACAGAATCGCCATAAGAAGCGTCTGCGCTACAAGTCCTAGGCCTTCCTGCCCGACACGGCTCGACAGAGCTTGCTTGTATCCGCGGCGTTCTCTTTACGCACGATTTTTTACGCAAACACCCGCCTGGCACGGCGGGTGTTTTTTTGTTTTTGCTCTTCCCAGATCGATAGCATTTCGCCAACCTTCCGCCGTATGTCATTCAAACACTCTGTTTGCCGTTGGTGCTACCAGCACATTCCACTTGATGATTTTTGCCGGGAGGTAAAGGCCATGGGCTATGAATCCGTAGAACTCACCGGTCCAGAAGATTGGCCTACATTGCAGGCTCATGGGCTAACTTGCGCGATTGCTACCTTCCCTGTTGGCAAGGATCGCATCGGCACCATCGAGAAAGCCTTCAATCGCATCGAACATCACGATGAATTGGAGCGTATCTACCGAGAAATGATCCCTTTAGTCGCCGCCGCTGGCATCAAACAACTCATCCTTTTTTCCGGTAACCGCGAGGGCATGGATGAGCAGACGGGAATCCAAAACTGCGCGACGGGAATTCGACGCATCCTCCCCTACGCCATCGAACATCATATCACCCTGGTGATGGAACTCCTAAACTCCAAGGTCGATCACCCCGACTACATGTGTGACCATACCGCATGGGGCGCAGCCTTAGTGGATGAAATCAATTCGCCGCATTTCCGCCTACTCTATGACATTTATCACATGCAGATCATGGAAGGCGATGTGATTTCAACGATCCGAGCAAACATCCAGCGCATCTCTCATTTCCACACCGCTGGCGTACCGGGTCGCCATGAAATCGATTCCACTCAGGAATTAAACTACCGCGCTATTAGCCAATGCCTGCACGATCTCGGTTACACAGGCTTTCTGGGCCAAGAATTCACCCCTCGTCAACATCCCGGTCTCGATTCACTGGCGGATGCATTACGACGAATCGACATCACCCAACCGAGCAACTGAATCAATACATTTTTTGCTCTGCCATCGCTTTTTGTTTGCTAGGCGGGAAATCCTCGGGTTTACTTTTGCACCAGAAAAGGTAAGGGAATTGACGCGCAAGCTGTTCTTGAACCACAACTAGGCAGGCAACTCAGCAATATGGAATTAGACCTCATCGATGTGCATTATGATTTGCGAGACTTTAAGCCTCGTGAGCTGGAAGAAATTCTCGAAGATCCTTTTGGATTACGCCTGCTTCCTGACGCAGATCGCGAAGATGGCGAAGCTCGCTATTTTGCCTTAGGCCGATCGGTGGCGGGTCGGCATTTGTTCCTTTGCTTCTGGACGGATGGAAAAACAACCCGCGTGATTGCCGCACGGGAAATGACTGAAAATGAACAGCGCCTCTACGAGCGTCGCTACGCTACGATGAAATAACTCCCTTTCCCACTCGCTCATGAACACCGTAAACTCTTGGTCACAAATCCCCGCCTTCGCTGACGAGCAGGCCGAATGCAAATTTTGGCAAGAAAATGAACTGGAACCACGACTGATGCAGGCCTGCATTCACGAGCCTGACTCTCGCGAATCCACCACCATTACCTTGCGCTTCGATCCACGCATGCTCTCTCGCATCAAACGCGTGGCCCGCTCACGCTATTTGAATTATCAATCGATGATGAAGCAATGGCTCGCTGAACGCCTCGAAGCCGAAGTCAGGCAACAAGATACTCAAGGCCGATAACCCTGTGAAAATGCCGCGCGTCTTCCACCATCCCTTACTCTGGAGCAGTGCTTTTATCCTATGGTTCCTCGTACTATGGAGCTTTTCTTCAGGGAAAATGCCTGAACTGCCCACCAATGGCTTCTTTCAAGTCGATAAAATCTATCACTTTGGCTATTACTTCGGCGGCAGCGGTTTGTGTTGCGCCGCATTGCACACTTGGAAACGTGGCACCATGATTCCTCATCACATGCTCACATGGTCAGTCCTGATCCTCACCACCTCTGGCTGTATCGACGAATGGCATCAATCATGGGTTGAAGGACGCAGCGGCAATGACTCCATGGATCTCATGGCTGATTTCCTTGGCGCTGTGGCCGGATTCTACGTATTTCGCCGCTTTATTCCGCTCTTCCGCAGAGATAAAGGCTCATCGACTTAGAGCAAAAAATCAGGCAAAAAGTCCGTCTTCTTGCGCGAATCTTATTGCCCTGCCTGCTCTTGCTGCATAAATTCTGTCGCGCGCCATCGCGCAGAACGTATCATGATTGAAAATCTTCGCAAATATCCAGGTGTCATCGTAGCCGCCCTCGTAGCAGTGTGTCTCGGCTTTTTGTTGATGGACTCCCAAAATTTCTTCCGCAGTGGCAGTGACAAGGCCATCACTGTCGATGGCTTTACTTATAATAATAGCGAGTTTCGCCGCCTTGGCGAAAACTCCATGCAACTTCTGTCAAGAATTTCTCAGCAGTCTGGTTACATGGCGATGTTTGCTCTCATGGGCAACGCGGGGTCCATGGGGGAAGGACAAGGAAAATCTGCGGAAAACTTTTTTGTCAATCGCATGCTCGTGCGCAAAGCAGGGAAAGAAATGGGACTGATTCCTTCGAAAGAGGAAATTGCCACCTATCTCCAAGAAAAATCCAGCTTCGCACAACCCAGCCCTACCGACATGGGGAAGAGAGTGTTCAACGCGGAACTCTACCAAAATTTCATCAAGAATGGCTTAGGGCAAAACGGCATGAGCGAGAAAGATCTTCTCGACCTCGTTCGCGATCTTATTACTTATGAGAAGATCAATGAGCTTCTGGAGCAAAGCATCGAAGCCAACCGCGATACTGCCAAAGCCGAAACGCTAGCCGACGCACAAAAAATTGACGTGCAGTTCATTGAATACAAAATGGCCGACTACGAACTCAAACAAAACCCCAGCGAGGAAGAAGTGAAGGCATTTTGGGAACTGAAAAAGGATGCCTATAAAACGGATACTCGTCGCCGTTTCAGCTATCTTTTGATTGCTCCGCAATACCCTGCCGGATCCGAAAAAGCCCCAGAACCACCCAAGCCTGAAAAGCCTGGAGACACACCACCAGAGCCAAGCGCTGCGGATAAAGAGATCACCAAAAATCGCAAAGAAGCCGAAAACATTGTCGCCGATCGTTTGGACACTTTCCTCGAAAAACTCGAACAACGCCCCGATAGCGACGTAGCAGCACTTGCGAAAGAAGAGAATTTCGGTGAATGGAAGAGCACCGATTTTTTCCACACCAACAACATCCCTGATGCCATGCTGCAAATCAAACTGCGCGACGGCGAGCAGAAGAACATGAATCAGCTTCTCTTCGGATCCAAAATCACCTCAGACCCCCTCTCCAAAGTGCTCTATGTCACTACCGCCAACGAGGAGCAGTTGCTCATCAAAATCGATGCCGAAGAAGCATCACGGATCAAAACCTATGAGGAAGCTAAAGTCGAAACCAAGCTCGATCTCATCAAAGAAAACGCCGTCAAGCAAATGAAGGCCGAAGCGGAAGCAACTCGCAAGAGTTTAGCCGATGCTATCGCCGCAGGAAAATCTTTCGCCGATGCCGCAAAAGATGCCAAACTTACCGCCACTACGGTAAAAGATCTTGCCAAGAACGCCAGCGTGCCTAACCAACCGCATGCCTCATCGCTTTTCGATGCCGCTCGTCTCGCAAAACCCGCGATGATGCTGGAAAAAACAAAAACATCCTCCGACAGCGAGCTCGTCATCTTCGTAGAAAAACGCGTAGTTGTAATCGATCCAAGCCGTGAAGACTCCATCACTGGTGCCGTTTCACAAAACAAATCAAGCATGGCTCGTGGCCTGTTCGACGCATGGCTCCAAGAGCAACGCGATAGAATCAAGGTGCAATAGCTCTCCGCCTCAACGCCCCCACCCTACGTGACAGAAGAAGTTCAACAATTGTTCGACGATGCCAATGGCCACCTAGCCCTTGGCGAGCTTGCGGAAGCGGAAACCTACTATCGCCGCTGCGTCACACTCGACGCAGACTTTTTCGATGGTTGGCATGCCTTAGGCATGACCCTCATGAAGCTCGACCGCATGCAAGAAGCCATCGGTTGCGGACTGCAGGCAACCACCTTAAAACCAAACGACCTGCTCGCTTGGACGGCACTTTCGCAGATGTATGTCCGCATGGGAAACATTCCCGATGCCGAAGCTGCCAAGGCTAATGCCCGCATCCTCTCGCTCGGTGGCAAGGTCGTGAAGGATTCTCCGCTGTAACATGATCGATGCGCATTGCCATCTGCAATTCCCACAGCTTGAGACTCTCCATCCCCTATTGGCTCAGCAAATGCGCCATGCCGGCATATCCGCCGCCATCGTCAACGGCACTTGCGAAGCCGATTGGCCAAACGTTTTTTACCTGTGTCACCAACAGCCGCATTTCTTCTATCCCGCCTACGGCTTGCATCCATGGAAAATCTCTAACAGATCGCCCCAATGGTCGGAAACATTAGAAAATTTCCTCCGTGCTGAACCCAACGCCAGCATCGGAGAATGTGGCATCGACCACTGGCGCAAGGACATTCCCAAATCCGATCAACGGGAAGTTTTCGCCACCCATGCAGCTCTTAGTAGCAAGCTTGATCGCCCGATGTCCATCCACGGCCTTAAAGCTTGGGGTGCCATCTATGAAGTGCTGGCCAACATCAAAGCACTGCCCCCTTTCCTCCTGCACAGCTACAGCGGACCAAGAGAAATGATCGCACCCTTTGCCGCTTTGGGTGCGTATTTCTCCTTCTCCGCCTACTTCTTTGAGCCACGCAAAGCAGCAACGTGCGAAATGTTTCGCCACATCCCCTTTGATCGATTGCTGCTCGAAACCGATGCTCCCGACATGAAAGGTCCAGCGTCATTCTTTCCAGAACATAGCCATCATCCTTTTCATCATCCCCTGACGCTACCTCGCACCGCAGAGCTTTTGGCCAGTCATCTCGCCCTACCTACAGCGCAACTGATCGAGCAAAGCAGCTCAAATGCGCGGCGTCTTTTTCGCCTAGAACTTCAGTCATTCCCATGTTCCCCAAGCGTGACGTGATCGATCAAACGCACCGCACCATAGTAACCTGCAAATGCCAACACCGCAGGCTGAGTCACATGCTCTATAGCAAAAAGCCCATCAGCATCCACCAGCGATAGATAATCCATCTTCAAAAAGGGCGATGCCTCAAGCAACTCAAGCGCTGCCGCAACGAGCACCTGCGCTTGAGTTTCGCCAGCATGGTAAACCTCCAACGCCCGCAACAAAGCCTGCCGAATGCGCGGTGCATCCGCACGATGCTCCTCAGCCAAGCGCACATTGCGCGATGACATTGCCAGTCCATCTGCCTCTCGCAAGGTCTCATGCGCCACAATCTGCACCGGCAGGTGGAGATCCCGCACCATGCGACGAATGATCGCAAGCTGTTGGAAATCTTTTTCCCCAAAGACGGCAGATTGACATTGAAACACCTGAAACAACTTCATCACCACCGTGCAAACCCCCGCGAAATGCCCAGGACGCGAAGCACCACAAAGCGTTTGCGATAAAGCATTTTCCGAAATCACCACGCTATGATCCGGCGCATACATCGCCGCAGCCGCAGGCGCAAACACCAGATCTGCACCCTCCTCGCGACATGCCGCTAAATCGCGCTCCATCGGACGAGGATAGTTTTCAAAATCTTCCCCACGATCAAACTGCATCGGATTGACAAAAATCGACACCGCCACTGTCCCCGCATCCCCCACCAACTGCCGAGCCCTACGCATCAAAGCCCTGTGCCCCTCATGCAACGCCCCCATCGTCGGTACAAGACACAACGGTTGAGCCACCTTAGCCACCGATTCTCGCAACGCAGGAACATCAAAACACACATGCATGCCGCCATGCTACTCCTTCACCACCCTCATAGCAAGCCAGAGGCTCTTTGAGATGCGGCTGATTTTTGAACCAAAAGCCAGTTGTATCTCATCATTCGAAGAATTTAGATCGTTTGCCGTCACCCTGCTTTGCCATAAAAAAATTCTTAGCAGCCGTTACACTGTTCTTAGCCGCGATAGATTTGTTCTCAGCGGCAAAAGAATTGTTCTTAGCGGCAACAGAATTGTTCTTAGCAGCGACAGAATTGTTCTTAGCAACGACAGAATTGTTCTTAGCAACGACAGAATTGTTCTTAGCAGCGACAGAATTGTTCTTAGCAACGACAGAATTGTTTTAGGCATCGAATCCTTCTGCCGCATCAGGGGGTGTGGGTGTGGCTTGCTTTCTTTGTATTCCGTTGGTAGGAAACCTCCGCCATGCGTGCATCTCTCGTCCTTTCCTCGATTCCCCTTCTTAGCATTTCCGCTTTTTCAGCCGAGAGCTTCCCTGCCGCAAATGGTCTCACACGCACACTTGTTGCCGAACAACCACTTCTGAAAAATCCGGTTTCCGTATCCGTCGATGTGGATGGAACCATCTACGTCACAGAAACCGCCCGCCGCCAGGTGGCAGATCTCGATATCCGACAGTTCGTGAAATTCGGCTGGGTGCCGCGCGATGTGGCTCTGACTTCCGTTGCGGAAAAACGCGCGTTTTTCAAGAAGCAGCTAGACGGAAAAAACGCCTTCAAAGGCACCGCCCTGAAAGATCAGAACAAGGACGGCAAGATCGACGTGAAGGATCTCACCGCGATTTCCGAAAAAATCGTCCGCCTCACCGACAAGGACGGTGATGGTGTTTACGATACATCGAATGTGTTTGCGGAGAATTTCAATACCGAGGTCACTGGCATCGCCGCCGGAGTTTTTGCGTGGCGCGGGGATGTTTACACCACCATCGCCCCAGATGTCTGGAAACTCCGCGACACCAGCGGCGACGGTAAGGCCGACCTGCGCAAGTCCATCGCCCATGGCTTCGGCGTCCATATCGCCTACGCTGGACACGATATGCACGGCCTCACTCTAGGGCCGGATGGACGCATTTACTGGTCCATCGGCGACAAAGGAACCAACGTCACCGACAAGAACGGAAAAAACCACTACGCGCCCCATGAAGGTGCCGTGCTGCGCTGCAATCCCGACGGCACAGGCTTTGAAATCTTCGCTCGCGGTCTGCGCAATCCCCAAGAAATCGCCTTCGACAAATACGGCAATCTTTTCTCTGTGGACAACGACTCCGACCAAAAAGGCGAGCGCGAGCGCTTCGTCCACATCACCGAAGGCTCTGACACCGGCTGGCGCTGCTGCTACCAATATCGCGGATCCGACTACAACCC
>JAIYDP010000390.1 GCA_027487435.1 Verrucomicrobiaceae bacterium
TCACTACCTTGTTTCCCACAGCAGCTACCAGCTCGCAGCAGTCCGGTCAGCTCGGCGATTTGCTGGAAAAATGGGGCTTCGACTCGGATCAACATGAGTCCATTCGCCGCGACTTGCTGGCCAATCGCATCGGCCTTGCGAAAAATCGTTTGCCTGTCAACACCGAGATTACGGACGTGGAGGAGGGAGATTTTTCCGATCTCACCAAGCAGAGCGTTTCTGCGGAACTACGCGAACGCGGACTCGCGGCCATGGCCGAAGGTTCCGTTGCCGTGGTCACTTTAGCCGCTGGTGCAGGATCTCGATGGACCCAAGGCGCGGGCGTTTGCAAGGCGCTGAATCCCTACGCCAGACTCGGTGGCAAACATCGCACCTTTTTGGAAACCCACCTTGCCAAATCTCGCCAACGCGGGCTCGAGGTCGGCGCCACACTGCCCCATATTTTTACGACATCCTACCTCACCGATGTGCCAACGCGGGAGTTTTTGGAGAGTCAGAACCATTACGATTACCCCGGTCCTCTCTACCTCTCTGCCGGTCGCGCCGTTGGCCTGCGGATGATCCCCACCGAGCGCGACTTGCGCTTTGCATGGGAAGAAATGCCGCAACAAGCCCTCGATCAACAACAGCAAAAAATGCGCGATTCGCTGCGTTCTGCTCTGATCCAATGGGCAAAACAAGCGGGTGAAGCGGGCGACTACACTAGCAACCTGCCGCTGCAATGCCTGCACCCGATCGGACATTTTTATGAATTACCGAACGTCCTGCTCAACGGCACCATGGCGAAGTTGCTCAAGGAGCGGCCTAACCTGAAGACCTTGATGCTGCATAACATCGATACGCTGGGCGCAGACGTCGATCCCGCCATCCTCGGCCACCACCTCGCAGGCGGCAGCGCCTTGACCTTTGAGGTGATCTCGCGCCGATTGGAAGATCGCGGCGGCGGCTTGGCGCGAGTCGATGGCCGCCCACGGCTCTTGGAGGGCTTGGCCATGCCACGAGAAGAAGACGAATTCCATCTCTCCTACTACAACACCATGACGACGTGGATCGATGTCGATCGTTTCCTCGCGCTGATGAAGTTGGATCGCGCAACCGTCATTGCCGGAGACATGGCGAAAATTTCTGCCGCCATTCGCGCACTCGCATCGCGTCTGCCGACCTACCTCACCCTCAAAGACGTGAAAAAACGTTGGGGCAATGGCCAAGAAGACATTTTCCCCGTCACGCAGTTCGAAAAACTCTGGAGTGATCTTTCCTTGCTCGCCGATGTAAAGACCAACTACATCGTAGTGGATCGCCTGCGCGGTCAACAGCTCAAAGAGCCATCCCAGCTCGATGCCTGGTTCCGCGACGGTTCCGCCGACCACATCGCCCAGCTCTGCGGTTGGGGCTCTCGTGGCTAGTCGTAGGTATGAAAATCAAAGTGACAAACTAGTGACCAGTGGCTCGGCATGAGGCGTAGTTCAAAACTCGTAGGGAAGGCGTCCCGCCTTCCCAGCAAGCCATGACAAAAAGGTTGGGAGGCAAGATGCCACCCCTACGGATTAACGTCAGATGTTGACCCCACCGTGGCGGCGGATTGCAGAGTTTGTCGGAGTTAGCTTTTTTTATTCTCTTTTTCTTGAAGGGGATGATTTCTTGGCACTTGGCAAGGGGGAGAGATTGGGATAGGTGTAGGGCATGAGCCGTTCGGTGAAGCTGGTTGTGGGGTTGTTTTCGCAGGTGTCGGTGGGGGCGGTGTTGTTTTATGCCGGAGTGCAAAAGGCGTTTTTTGCGGGGGCGGCGGGATTTTTTAAGGATTTGGGGAATTATCAATTGCCGTTCTTGCAGGCTCCTTGGGATGAGATGATTGCTTTCGGCTTGCCGTGGTTGGAGATCATTGTGGGCTTGTGCTTGATTGCCGATTTTTGCCGAGCGGGGGCGGGCGTTTGTGCGTTTGTGCTTTCGACGGTGTTCTTGGCCGCGGTGAGTTATGCTTGGTGGCGGGGGATCGATCTACGCTGCGGTTGTTTTGGCAAGAGCATCGAGTCGGTGTACTATCCCACGAAGGTGGCTTCACTGGGGTTGATGATGGCGGGGAGTGCGTTGGCGGTGTTGTGGGGGTGGGGGCGCGGTGCTTTTTATCAAATCCGCGTTGCGGATGGATCGGGTTCGCCTTAGTGTGCCGCTCGCTGAGGCGGATGGATTTACGATATTTGAAATATGAAAGTTTACGCAGATTTTTGCAGTCGTCATTTGGGGGTGGTCGAGGGTGATCGGGAGTCGATGTTGGAGTTTTGTGGCTATGGCACGCTGGAGGGGATGATGGCGGATGCGGTGCCGGCAGTGATTCGCGATGAGCGGAAATTGCAGACGCCTGATGCGTTGAGTGAGGCGGCGGCGTTGGCGCGGCTGCGGAAGATCATGGGGCAGAATGTGGTGAAGAAGTCGCTGATCGGGCAGGGGTATTACGGAACGCACGTCCCTGCGGTGATTCAGCGGAATATTTTGGAGAATCCGGGCTGGTACACGGCTTATACGCCATATCAGGCGGAGATTGCGCAGGGTCGATTGGAGGCATTACTGAATTTCCAGACGATGGTGGCGGATTTGTGTGGATTGGATGTGGCAAATGCTTCGTTGCTGGATGAAGGCACGGCGGCGGCGGAGGCGATGAGTCTGGCTTTGGCGAATCAGCCGAAGGGGTCAGTGATGTTTGTTTCGGAGCGTTGCCATCCGCAGACCATCGATGTGGTGCGGACGCGGGCGTTGCCGTTGGGGGTGGAAGTGAGGGTGGGCGATCATTTGTCGCTGGATCCAGCGGCGGTGGCGGGATTGTTTGCGGTGCTGGTGCAATACCCGGATACGCGGGGGCGGGTGGATGATTTTGCGGAGCTGTTTGGCAAGTGCCGTGCGGCGGGGGTGGTGAGCATCGTGGTGGCGGATTTGCTGGCGTTGACCTTGTTGCGGGCGCCGGGCGAGTTTGGCGCGGATGTTTGTGTGGGCAGTGCGCAGAGGTTCGGGGTGCCGATGGGGTATGGCGGGCCGCATGCGGGCTTCATGGCGTGCAAGGATGCGCTGAAGCGGAAAATTCCGGGACGTTTGATCGGGGTGACGGTGGATGCTTATGGGAAGGTGGCGTATCGGCTGTCGTTGCAGACGCGGGAGCAGCACATTCGGCGGGATAAGGCGACATCGAATATCTGCACGGCGCAGGTGTTGTTGGCGGTGATGGCATCGATGTATGCGATTTACCACGGGCCGCAGGGCTTGCGACACATGGCAGAGGGAATACGCCAGCGTGCGACGGTGCTGGCAGCGGCGTTGCGCGAGAGTGGCTATGAAGTGGAGGATGGAGTGTTTTTTGATGCATTGACGGTGCGGGTGGGCGAGCGTGAGGAAGCGCTTCTCGCTGAAGCATGTGCGGCGGGCTACCATTTGCGTGGCTACGGCGATGGGTGCATCGGCATTGCGCTGGATGAAACGGTGGAGCTGGCAGATGTGGCGGCCGTGGCGGCGATCTTTGGCGTGACGCTAGGGCGGGGGAGTGAAGGGATTTCCTTGGGCGTGCATGAGCGGAAGTCGGACATTTTACCGCAAGGAGTGTTTCGGCGCTTTCATTCGGAGCATGAGATGTTGCGCTACATGAAACGCTTGGAATCGAAAGATTTGGCGCTGAATGAATCGATGATTGCGTTAGGTTCCTGCACGATGAAGCTGAATGCGACGTCGGAAATGATGCCGCTGAGTTGGCCGGAGGTCGCCGGACTGCATCCCTTCGCGCCGAAGGAACAAGCGACGGGGTATTTGGCGATGCTGGAGGAGCTTGCCGGATGGTTGGCCGACATCACCGGGTTTGCCGCGGTTTCTTTGCAGCCGAATGCAGGTTCGCAGGGGGAGTATGCGGGGCTGCTAGCGATTTTGGCGTATCATCAATCGCGTGGCGACGAGGGGCGTAATGTGTGTTTGATTCCCGTTTCCGCGCACGGCACGAATCCCGCATCCGCCGTGATGTGCGGCTTCAAGGTGGTAGGCGTGAAATGCGACGAGGCTGGCAACATCGACATGGCAGACTTGGTGGCGCGCACGGAGGAAAATCGCGAGCGTCTCGCTGCGTTGATGATCACCTATCCTTCGACGCATGGGGTATTTGAAGAAAGCGTGCGTGAGATTTGTAACATCATCCACGACGCAGGCGGCCAGGTTTACATGGATGGTGCGAACATGAATGCGCAAGTGGGTCTCACTAGCCCCGGCTACATCGGAGCGGATGTGTGCCATTTGAATTTGCATAAAACGTTCTGCATTCCGCATGGTGGCGGTGGGCCGGGAGTTGGGCCGATTGGCGTAGCAAAGCAGTTGGTGCCGTACTTGCCGGGGCATTTTGCGTTAGAGAAAAAGGACGGCGCGGTGAGTGCTGCGCCGTATGGTAGTGCATCCATCAATACCATTTCCTGGATGTACATTCAGATGATGGGCGCGGAAGGGCTGAAGCTGGCCACCGAAACTGCGATCCTCAATGCCAACTACGTGGCAAGGCGACTGAGTCCGTATTTTTCGATTCTTTATACGGGAGCGCAAGGATTGGTTGCGCATGAGTGCATCATCGACATTCGCCCGCTCACCGAGCAGAGCGGCATCACGGTGGAGGATGTGGCGAAGCGTTTGATGGACTATGGATTTCATGCGCCGACGATGTCCTGGCCGGTGGCGGGAACCTTGATGATCGAGCCGACGGAATCGGAATCGAAGCAGGAACTGGATCGCTTTTGTGATGCGATGATTTCGATTCACGACGAAATCCAGCAGGTGATTCAAGGGGTGTATTCCGCGCAGGACAATCCCCTCAAGCATGCGCCGCATCCAGCCACGGCGGTAATGTGCGATGAATGGAAGCACGCGTATAGCCGCGAGGTGGCAGCGTATCCTTTGCCCTATTTGAAAAATCACAAATTCTGGCCCAGCATTGGTCGCATCGATAACGTTCATGGTGACCGCAATTTGATTTGCACGTGTGACTCCGTTGAGGCTTACGCCGAACGATGAATGCTGCGCTGGCGAGGAAATGGCTTGCTAACGATGACGCAGTGAAAGATACGTGAGGCATGGAACATACTGGCGATGGGGTGAAAGAAAACGAGGCTCGTTGTTGCCCCATGGACTGGGACACGTGGCAATGGGACATCCATGCCACCTTATTGTTCGTGGTGCGGGACGGGGAAATTTTATTGATTCGTAAGAAGCGCGGCATTGGTGCCGGGAAAGTCAACGGCCCAGGCGGGAAGATCGATCCCGGTGAAACGCCGCAGGAATGCGCGATACGCGAAACGCAGGAGGAGCTGTGCGTGACGCCGCTTGGAGTGCGCAAGGTGGGCGAATTGTGCTTTGCGATGTCCGATATTCCCGACATTTACTGCCATGTCTTTCGCGCCGATGACATCGAGGGCACACCGGAGGAAACGGATGAGGCGATTCCGCTGTGGACGAATGTTTCCGCGGTGCCCTACGAGCAGATGTGGGCGGATGATTCTTTCTGGTTGCCGGATTTGATTGAGGGCAAGAGCTTTCGTGGACGATTTGTCTTCGAGGGTGAAACCATCGTGTGGAGTGATGTGAACTTTGATGTGGTGTATTAGGTTGCACCCGTTAGGGCAGGAAATAGATCTTGCTTGCTAAAGGAGTGAGCAAATGGATGCTAGGCGGCGGTGCCATTGCTACCATCAACCATTTTGCTCTCGGTGTTGCCTGCGTATCTTTTGATCTTGCTGGGCATGGTTCTGCGTCGCACGGGAGTGGTGCGTGAGGAGCACGATCAACCGGTCATGCACGTGGTGTTTCATGTGATGTATCCGTGTTTTTTGTTAGATAAAATTTTAGGCAGTTCCAGCTTGAGTAGCGGATGGGTGGTGGGATGGAGCTTCGCTGTGGGATTCATGGAATTGCTGGTCGGTTTGGCCATTGGACTTGCTGCGGGACGTTTGATGAGAATGGAGCGAGGCAGTGGCTTGCGGACGTTCTGCTTTTCGGTGGGGATCCAAAATTTCGGCTACACCGCGATTCCGGTGACGCAAGAATTGTTTGCGGCAGCGGTGCCAGTGTTGATCGTGCATAACCTCGGGGTTGAGTTATCGATCTGGACTTTGGGCGTGATCTTGATGGCGAATGATAAGCAGATTCCCTGGAAGAAGCTGGTGAATGGGCCGGTCGTCGCGGTGTTGCTCGGCTTGGCACTGGTGGGACTCAGGTGGGATGGATGGGTGACCGGGCCGGTGCGGGAATCGATGCGATTGCTGGGAAGTGGGGCGTTTCCTTTGGCGCTTACCATGACCGGGGCGCTGATGTTTGACATGATGAAGGTGGAAAAGCCCTCGTTGCGGATTGCAGGGGGCGGTGCGCTGTTGCGACTTGGCCTGATTCCGGTGGTGATTTTGGCATTTGCCAAATGGCTGCCAATGCCGCTGGAGTTGAAGCAGGTTCTGTTAGTGCAAGCGGCGATGCCAGCGGCGATGTCGCCCTTGTTGATCGCTCGCTTGTATGGAGGGCGGCCAGGAATCGCGGCGCAGATCATCATTGTCACGACGGCGTTGAGTCTTTTCACCTTGCCTTGGGTCATCAATTTTGGGGCCCGATGGCTCGACATTCCCTTACGATAAAGCACAACCTGCATGATAGAAAACGATGAGATGAGTCAGGAAAATTTCCGCCGCTTGTTGGCGCAAATTGCGAATGCGCGTATGCCGTTTGGGAAATATGGCCCGCAGGCGTTGCCGCCGCATGGGGCTTGGATCATCGACTTGCCGATCGAATACCTCGTGTGGTTCAAGGAGCGAGGATTTCCGAAAGGGCCCTTGGGGGAGTTGCTGTCAGCGGTGTACGATATCAAATCGCACGGCATGGACGCTTTGTTTGAGCCGATGAGACAGCAGCATGGTGGTCGATCCAAGTTGCGTCCGCAACGGCGAAAGGTGGTAGATTTTTCCCAAGACGATGAGGTTTGAGGGGCAAAAAAACGCCACCAAGAGTCAAGCTTGGTGGCGCAAAGATGAGAGAGGCAGATATTATTCTGCGGCGATGACGGTGGCGTGGAAGCTGCTCCAGTCGTCAAGGTTGTTGAGATTGATAGCGTCGAGAATTTTCCCTTCGTCTGGCATGCCGACGGTGTCCAAAATGGCTTTGCGCGTTTCGTCGCTGTGGTTGTAGCCGATGATCGCGGCGTTCAATGCGGCGATGGATTCAGCATCGAGCTTGGTTGCATTCGCGCTGATCCAGGTTTCAGTTTCGACATAGGTTGGTTTGTCTTGAATGAAGGCGAGGAAGGCTTCGCGATCGATGCCGATGCCGTCGAGCACCATTTGGTCATAGCCTTGGCCACAACCTGGGTAGTCGGAGTGAAGCATACCTGCTGCGTCGAGCGAAGCTTTCTGCCAGAGACGTGGGAGATGGAGCACACCTAGGGGACCTGCGGTGCCGCTGCTAATGGTAGGAACGATGTTTTGATTCATGTACGTAATGTGTTGATGATGTTAGCGTTGAGGGGAGATTTATAGCTGCAAACTGATGACGCGCAAAATGCCAGGAGTGTTGCGTAGGGTTTGCAATAGCTCGCTGCTGGGTTCGCTATCGACTTCTAGGACAGTGACGGCGCGGCTGCGATCTGAGGTGCGGGAGAGAGACATATTGGCGATGTTGACCTGGGCTGTGCCGAGAGCCATGCCGACAGTGCCGACCATGCCGGGGCGGTCATCATTTTCGACGAATAAGAAGCGGCCCGCGACGTTGGTTTCGACATTGTGACCGGCGATGTGCACGATGCGTGGCTGTGTGCCAAAGAATGTCGCGGCGACAGAGGTGACTTCGCCGCCTTTGAGGATATCGACTTCTAACAGCTCGTTGTAGGCGGTCTCGATAGCGACGGCAGATTTTTGCACATCGACGCCGAAGGTTTTCGCGACAGCGGGGGCATTGATCAAGTTGACTTGCGACTCGTTGCAGGCCGATGAAAGATATCCAGTGAGCACGGCGCGGGTGATCAAATCCGTATCCATTTCGGCGACGGGGCCAGCGAAGCAAACGCGGACGGTGTCAGCTTGAGCCGGTGCGATTTTTGCGGCGAGCTTGCCTAGCGCGGAGGCGAGATCCATGTATTTTCCGACTTCGGCAATGGTCTTCGCATCGAGGTTGGGCATATTCACAGCGTTGCGTATTTCGCCCGTGATGAGGAAATCGCGCACTTGGTAGGCGACTTCGATGCCGACATTTTCTTGCGCCTCAGAAGTGGATGCGCCGAGGTGCGGAGTGAATACGGTATTTTTACAAGAAAACAAAGGGAAGTCTGCTGGTGGCGGCTCCACTTCATAGACATCTAGCGCAATGCCAGACAGGTGGCCGGAATCAATCGCAGCTTTCGCCGCGGCTTCATCGACGAGTCCGCCGCGCGCGCAGTTGATGATGATAGCACCACGATTGAGAAGTGCGATGCTAGCTGCGTTCATGATGTGAGTGGATTCCGCGTTGAGGGGAATGTGCAAGGTGACAACATCAGCACCGGTCAAAGCGGCCTCGACGGAATCGGCGAGTTCGACCTTGAGCGCGGCAGCGCGAGCGGAGGTGAGGAAAGGATCGTAGGCGGTGACCGACATCCCAAAGGCCTGTGCGCGCTTGGCGAACTCGGTGCCGATGCGCCCCATGCCGATGATGGTGAGGCGTTTGCCGTGGATTTCACGGCCTTCAAAAAGTTTGCGATCCCAGCGACCTGCAATCATCGAGGCATGAGCTTGCGGGATGTGTCGCGCAAGAGATAGCATCAAAGTGAAAGCATGTTCTGCGGTAGAAATGGTATTGCCGCTCGGAGTGTTCATCACCACGACGCCGTGGTCGGTGGCGGCTTGGCGGTCGATATTGTCCACACCTACGCCAGCACGGCCAACGGCTTTGAGATTTTTTGCAGCAGCAAAAACCTCAGCGGTGACTTTCGTTTGGGAGCGCACGACAAGCCCGTGGTATTCGCCAATGATCGCAAGCAATTCATCTGGCTTAAGGCCGGTATTGACATCAACGACGATCCCCGGAGTGGAAGCGAGAGCTTCGACACCCTTATCGGATATTGGATCAGAAACTAGAACTCGGTAGGTTTGCATCGCGGCGCAAGCTACGTGGGAGAGTTCGTGCTGTCCAGCGAGAATGCCGAGTATTCGAGGCATACTGTTTCCTCACAAAAATCGACTATTTGCGCAGAATCATGGCATCTAAGAGAATATCGGTTCCCAGTTGAGGACTTTTGGCGAAGCTGGATGTGGGAATGGACGTTTTGAGCAGACGTGGTTGCTGCGCGTCGATCGTGATGGTTCCCCGCAATTTCTTGGCGCCAGAGGGATCGATGAAAGTGAAGCCGAAATGATGCGCATCTTTAGGAGCGATGGCATCGACCGCGATGATGGATATGAAATGAGAATCAAGTGGCATTCCATTTGCATAGCGACGAATGCTAACAATGGGCGGAAATCCTTTTTCTAAAGAGTTCGCAAGGAGTTGGTGAGAGTGCTGCAACAGAGGTGTGCTGCTGGAGCTTGGGTGATGAAATTTTACATCCGCTGCTGGATGCAGTTCGTTTACCACATCTGTTAGATCAGCGGCATTGATGCCCCGGCGAGACCAACGGATGCGAGTGGGAATGGAGTGAGAACGTTTCGCTCCATGCTTGAGAACAATGTGACGGAGCTTTTTTTCATCGTTCGATCCCGTGATGGCGGCAGCAGCGGCTTGGTATGAGGCATCGCCAGCGCGGAGGGAATTGAGTAGCGCAGCGGGGCCGCATGCGTTGGTAGCGAGCGATAACTGATTCGCGAAAGTCGCGTCTGGATTCGGCGCTTGCTGGGCTTCAAACGTGGAGCAATGGGCGAGCAGTAAAAGAAGCCCCAGCGACAAAACAAAGTTTGATTTCATGGAGGAAACATCGGGATGCTTCTAACGAAAATGCTCGAGCGATTGCCTGTGTGTTTATTTTCGAGTGGGTGCAGAAAACGTGTATGCTCTCACGGGTGCGCCTTCCAGATTGTGGATGGCAGCGGTGACGACAGCGGGGGTTTTTGTCCAGTCGATGGTAAGCGCACCGAAGTTGTTGTGGGTGTAATTTTCACCTTGGCGATGGCGATTTTGTTCTTTTGATTTGCCTCCGCCAGATTGGTTAAGCCCGCTTGATGTGATTTCGATCAGCGGATATCCCGTAACGGTTTCGGGAAGTTCCGAGATTTCAGCGAGGTGACGGTCGCCACTGCAAAGCATCACGGGAGGGCAAGTGGGGCGAGCGAGCAGAGTCAATAGGCGTTGGCGGGCGGTGGGGAAATTGGCCCATTTTTCAAAGCGATGATCTTCCGGAATGACTTGGATGCTCGACACGATGAGATTCAAAGAAGCTTTGCTTTCAAGCAGATTTTTTTCCAGCCATGTCCATTGTGCTTCGCCTAAGATATCGGCCTTTTCACCTGGCTCATCGCGGAAATATCGTGTATCCAGCAAGAAAATGCGCACGTTTTGTCCTTCGCTTCCTACGTCGTGATAGGAATAGACTCCGGCTTGTTGACGACGTGGGCTGTTGGCGGGTTCGTTTAAGAAATCGAGCAGAGCTGCTTGCGATTGCTGTTTGCTAGGATAGTCTTTTCCTGCATCGTTCGCACCGTAGTCATGATCGTCCCATGTGCCGATCACGGTGGTATCTTTCAGCAGGCTTACGTAGTCAGGCCGCTGAAGCTGGGTTTGATACTTTTCCCGCAAGACATTTACGTCCGGAGAATCGCCATAGATATTATCACCCATCCAAATGAAGGCATGCGGCTTGTAGGCGAGAATCGATGAAAAAATCGGGGCGGGCTTGGCCTGATGACAGCAAGAACCGAAGACGATGCGAGTGCTGCTTGCAGGTGCTGCACAGGACGAGAGCATCGTAAGTTTGGCAATCGCCAGCAATGGAAGAAAGAGTTTCATGAGTTAAGGACAGAATTCAATTTTCGCTTGCTCGCTTTCACTAGTGAAAAATCCGCCAACATCCTTGAACGAGATGTAGACGAAAACTCCCATGAGGAGCAAAGCGCATGCCGATTGAAGATACTCTAAAGCGCGAGCACGAACGGGGCGACGAGCGACCATTTCCATCAGCGCCAGAGTCACGTGCCCGCCATCAAGGACAGGAAACGGGAGCATGTTAAAAATCGCTAGGTTGACATTGATCAGCACAAGAAAGGCCAGCAGTCTTCGCAATCCCTGATCGGTCTTCAAGATGTCAAATTTTGCCTTCGCAATGCTCACTGGCCCACTGAGTTGGTCGATGCCAATGTTGGACTTCGGAGAAAGCAGCGCGGTAAATGTAGCGAACATCATTTTGACACTGTTGGTGCATTGCTGAATTGGCGATGGATAAACGATGTGTTCGTCCACAACCCCCTCGAAATCCCAACCGACTCCGAGCATGGCGGGGATCTCACCTTTCGCTGTTGACTCTGGTTTGCATGGACGGCGTGGCGTAACAGTAAGATCCATGGCTTGGCCTTTCCTGAGAATGGAGAGCTTGATCTCTTGATTTTCGCGAGCCTTGGTATAATCCATCAACTGCATATCGCTCCATACTTTTATGCCGTCCACGCTTACAAGTGTATCGCCTTTCAGCAAACCAGCTTTGCTGCCGGGGCTATTCGGTAGCAATTCTTTCACGACAAGTGGAGAGGCAAAAGAAATCCCTATCATGCGCAGGCCGCGGCGTTCATACCATTGACTCGGTGCAATTTCGAAGCTGCACGTCAACTCTAGCGGCTTTGGTTGGCCTTCCCTTTCAACCGTGATGGCTATCGTCTCATTGGTAGAAAGCACCACATTTTCTTTCACACCTTCCACACCGCCAATGTAATATTTCACTGGCTTCCCATCCACGGCAATCACTTTGTCGCCAACGAGCATTCCAGCCTTGTCCGACGGCGAATCTTTTTTGATATACCCGATGGTCGTTTCATGAATGATATCCTGCGGCTTTCCGATACCCCAAACGATTAGCCCCAACGTCAGAGCAAATCCTAAAGAAAATAACGGCCCCGCTACGGCAACGATGATCTTGTCGATTGGCTTTACCGGAGGCAGGACTTCATCGCGTTGGCTAGACCCCTCAATGGTCTCCATTGGTGCCATTTGGGGAAGGGAAACGAATCCACCAGCGGGAATCGAGCCTAGACCGTATTGCACCCCATTGATCGTTTTTTGCCAGATCGGCTTACCGAACCAGATTTGAAATTTCTCGACCTTTAACCCACGCCAACGCGCTGCTAAAAAATGCCCTAACTCATGGATGAAAATCATCAAGTTAAAGCTGAATATCACCAGAAAGATCAGAAAAATGTTAAAAATCAAGTCCATGGAAGTCGTGGTGGGAATGTAACGACACAACAAAGATACGCAAGGACGAATCTTTGCGCCGCCGATTCACCATCGCAGATCGTAGATTATTCCCTCGCTGCGACCGTAAGAATGCCATCGCTCATGCCGTGAATTTTCTTTTTATCTACCGGAACGATGGTCACCAAACAACCACACAGCCTTGTTTTCCCAGACGTATCAGTAAAATAATACGGGCAAAGTCGAACTCGACCCGCCATTTCCTTGATTCCATCAGACGTGTGTAGGAGATGTTGGATCACCGAAGTGGTAGAGAATTTTTGTAAAATCCACGCACGCTTTTGATCCGCTAAGGCAGAGGAAATTCGCTCTTGCCACTCCTTTTGTGGTAGATCATGCCCAATAGAAACTCCTCTGGAGCCCCAGCATAGCGGATCGAAGCCAGAAACTTTGAGCACTAATTCGCGCTCCCTTTGACTGAAATTCATCAGCTCATCCCACGTGGAAATTTCTAATCCAGGCAGGCAGGCTTGCGGTGGCAAATCCATCGGTTCCATCACCCAGCCTTGGGGGATCAATTTTCGCAACCTCTGCCACTGCGCGCCTCGCAGGTGGCTTTGCCATGCTCGCTTGAGACCCGGAGTGTGAAACAAGGCCAACCACAGCTTTTCTTCCAGATGCGCTTTGAGCGGCGCTTGGATATTGGATTTTCTGTCGGCAAAAGCTTGCAAAAATGGCAAGTTCTCCCAGTCAAAAAGCTCGAAAAATCGATACAGCGGACGATTTTCATCAGCATGCAAATCCTCCGCCCGCACCACCTCGCGCCCGCCCTCAAGCTGCTCTACCAGCCACCGCATTTCCCCTCCGTAGTCCGCGGCTTCATCCGCCAGTGCCACCGCGCCTCCAGGAGGCAAGACCGAGCCAAAACCCGCCAACATCTCCGCAGACGAGCCTAACAATTCATGCCCCGCTTTCTCATACTGCTGCATCAGCCACGTGGTGATGCCTATGCCTCCTGGCACACTATCGATTTCGGTTAGCGAAAATCCCTCCTCCGTCAGCAGTAAATCCGGACGAATGATGCGTGGCATTTGCTCTGCCGTTTCACCGCGTCGCTGGTATTCCAAAAGCCAATCGGGCTTTCCCTTGTCCAGTAAGGGAGCCAACCAAGGAAATTCTTTGCCTTTCGCACTTCGCCGATACAACACATCGCACGCTTTCTGAAATATTGCCAGCACATGCCCTAGCCCCTCAAGCTCGCGCCACAGAGTATCTGGCAAAACAAACGGCAGCGGCGACCATTGCCAGCCCCCTCCACCAAACAACCCACCTTGTGGAAGTGCTTGCTCCAGATCCACCTGCGCCACTGGTTTTCCGATCGTGCTCATTGCATCATCCGCAGTGCGCCGCGGATCAATTCTTCCGTCTCCGCTTGCGCGTTGGTATCTAGCACCTGCTTTACGGCCTTACGCGCATCCACTTGTTTGTAGCCTAGCGCGATGAGTGCCATTTCCGCATCCGCTGCCGGGCGACTGATGTTTCCTCCCGCCGCAGACTGCCATGTCTCCGTGACTCCCACTTTGTCCTTCAATTCTAAAATGATCCGCTCCGCCGTTTTTTTGCCCACGCCTTTGATGCGCGATAACGTCGCCACATCTCCTTGCACCACCGCACTTTTGAACTGCGCTACCGGCATGCCGCTCAGCACCGACATCGCCATGCTTGGCCCGATGCCACTTACGCGATCAATCAATAACAAAAAAACATCGCGCTCTTCCTCCGTCGCAAACCCAAACAACTGCTGCACCTGTTCGCGAATGTGCTGATACACCCGCAACTCGACCGTCGCTCCCTCGGTAGGATGCAAGTGATCAAAGGTGCTCAGTGGCACGTGAATTTCATATCCCACGCCCTGCACATCCAATATCAACCGATTGGGATACGCTTCCCATACTTTTCCCCGAATACGAGCAATCATCTGCCGCGAAAATTCCACATCCTCAGCCTTTCGTCAACACCTAGCCTCAAATCGTCCTCGCATCAAACTTGCCACTACCCAGAAACTCGACTATAACACCTGCATGGACGATTACGACCGCCGACAGTTTTTACGCACCACCGTACCTGGTTTTCTCGGCGTCTTGCTCGCGCTCCCGTCGCTCAGTGCCGCAGCCACCAAGGCCAATGCCAACAAAGGCCGCCCAGCGAAAGATGGCGCCATGAACTGGGATGCCTTTCTCACCTCCGTTGCCGAGGAATCTGCCAAGCAACACCTCGACCACTGGAACCAGGAAGATTATCTCAAAAAAATCTCCGCCCTCGCCCTGCGCCTGAATCGCGAAGATCCCTTGCTGCAAAAAGGATTCGCCCAAATCAAAACCCGACTCGAAAAAGGCAATGTCGATTTTGAATACCTCGAAAAACGCCTCGACTTCGCCATCTGCCTCGTGCAATTCGAAAAAAATCAAACCATCTCCGCTCACGATCACCCCGGCATGACCGGCATGATCCTCTGCGCCAGTGGAAAAATTCACACCCGCAACTACGACCTCGTCAGCGAAACATCCATCGCCCTTGCCGATGGCAAATCCGAAACCCGCTGCGTCCTTAAGCAATCTGCCGAACAAACCCTACTTCCGAATCAAATCACCACCCTCACCTCCCAAGCCCGCAATATCCACAATCTCAAGGCCGAGGAAATCACTCAATTGATCGACATCTTCACCCCACCTTACAACGACCAACGCGCCAAAGATAGCCGATGGTTCAACATCGATCCCGCCGCCCAACCCGGCACCAAAGATCTCTTTGATGCCCTTGTCACCAAATAATCCCACCCACCCATATCCCATGTCCACCCCCCGCGAAGCCGCTTGCGCCTTGGCTCTCCGACTCAAACAAGCTGGTCACACCGCCGTGCTCGCCGGTGGCTGCGTGCGCGATGCCATCCTCGGGAAACATCCTAAAGACTTCGATGTAGCGACCTCCGCCACCCCAACGCAAGTCCTAGAAATTTTCCCCAAAGCCAACCAAGTCGGCGCACACTTCGGCGTCATCATCGTCAAAATGCTCGGCATCCCCATCGAGGTCGCTACCTTCCGTACCGATGGCTCTTACCTCGACGGCAGACGACCAGAAAACGTGCAATTCTCCACCCCAGAGCTAGACGCACAACGCCGCGACTTCACCGTCAACGGCCTCTTTCAAGACCCCGAAACCGACGAAATCATTGACTACGTTGGCGGCTGTAGCGATCTCGCCGCCCGCGTCCTCCGCGCCATCGGCGACCCTCAGCAACGCTTTTCCGAGGATGCACTACGCCTCATGCGGGCCGTGCGTTTTGCTGCCACATTGGACTTTGCCATCGAGGAAAATACCTGGAATGGCATCCGCCAACTCGCCTCCACACTTTCGCGCATCTCTGTGGAACGCATCCGCGATGAACTCTCCCGCATGCTCGCTCACCCCAGCCGCGCCAAAGCCTTTTCCCTACTTGCTGACTCCGGTCTCTGGCACGCATTCTGGCCAGAAGTTATGACTCTCATCGGCTGTGAGCAGCCGCCCGAATGGCATCCCGAAGGCGATGTCTTCACCCACACCCGCATCATGCTGACCATGCTTCCGCCCGATGCACCACTGGAGCTCGCCCTCTCCGTCGTCCTGCACGATATCGCCAAGCCGCCGACCCGCACCATCGATGCCGACACTGGACGCATCCGCTTCAATGGCCACGACGAACTCGGCGCCGTGATGGCAGAAGACATGTTGCGCCGCCTGAAATTCTCGAACGACATCATCCACGCCGTCATCCCCATGGTAGCGAGGCACATGCAATTCATGAACGTGCAAAAAATGCGCATCGCCAAGCTCAAGCGCTTCATGTCCACGCCCACATTCCCCCTGGAAATGGAACTCCATCGCGTGGACTGCGCGTCCAGCAATGGCTTCACCGATAACTACGAATTTCTCACCGCCAAAGCCACCGATTTCGCCAACGAGCCGCTCATCCCGCCACCGCTGCTCACCGGGCGCGACCTCATCAAAGCTGGCCTTACGCCAAGTTCCTTGTTCAGTGAAATCCTCGAAGAAATCCAAACCCTGCAACTCGAGTCCACCCTCACCACCCGCGAGCAAGCTCTAGCCTATTTCCAAAACAAATGGCTCTCCGCGCAATGAGCTGAGCCGGTATCGAGCAATCCATGGTCCACAACGATAAGGCTCCGCACCAAATTTTGTGAACGGGGAGTAGGGTTTTCAACCCGTGATCCGAAGTAGAGCGCCAGAACGACGTTGCCAGGCTTTGATGTGCACGGCGGTTTCTTCTGCTCTTGGATTCTACTTGATCGGCGACTTCGTAACAAGCCAGGAAACCGCTACCAGCAGCAGGCCAACGCCAACCGCAGGCAAAACTACGCCTGAAGCTATCCAAGCATATCCAAGAGAGTTCATCCACGCGGTTGGATCCACGGCACCCCCCGGAAGGAAAAGCGAGTTCGATTCATGCATTCTCCATGCGGTCGTCCCAAATCCCAGTAGCCCAATACCAACAAGAGCGTGAGCAGTAGCCAGATTGACATTTCGCCTGCGGAGCGCGAGTGCGACAATACCGATGATGATTGCGATGAGCGTCAAGAGAGCAGGATAGATGCCCAGCATGTCTAGCAGTGACGGTCCTTGGCTGATCGTTGTTTCTGATGGTATCATATTTTGCAAAACGTATAGGCCATCCACCACTAGACGCGGGGGCGGGGGTGGATCGCGGGGTTAGGTTTGTAGTTTCGGCAAATCATGGTAACAGAGCGGCTTCTAGTAGTTGGCTGATGCGGCATGTTCTCCGAAGGTTATCTGTAGACATCTCGACGATGCCTTACTCGAATGATAGACACTACAAGTTTGGCGCTATGCACTTCATAGACCACACGGTAATCGCCAACCCTGATCCGGTAGGTGTAATCAGATCCGACAAGCTTCTTGCAACCAGATGGCAACGGATCATCAGCAAGTGCTTCAACTACCAAAATAATTCTCGGAATCAACTGACGATCTATCGCACGCAAATCCTTGGTTGCCGAACGGGTAAATTCAATTCGGTAAGAGTCCATCGGCGATCAATTGTTTTTTGACTTCCTCAAATGATACACGCTCCTCATCACGCCGCTCAGCCACGCAGACCAAGTCAGCCACGTCCTCCATGAGAGCGTCGTAATCGGCAATAGGAATTACCACAGCTACTTTTGCTCCCTGTTCATCGGTAATGTATTGCGTTGTCATAGGATGATTCTAGTCTCGGATTCAGCAAATGTCTAGGCGCGAAAATGCTTTGATTCTTGGAGAACGTAAAGCACCTCCGCCGCTAGTAGCTGGGGCGGAAGGCTAATACGGGGTTGAGATTGTAGTTACGGGAAATCATCGGAACAGAACGGCTACTAGCGGTTGGATGGTGCGGCATGTTGTGCATCTTTTTTTGTTATTTTCTAGACGAACGAAACATGAATAGTCCTGCTGCGAGAAAGGCTATACCCATCAACGGTGCGATCCATGACGTGATATGTGCTCCCGTATTCAAAGTGCTCTGACCTGGTTCTGATGGATTATAAGCGACGGCCACCGAAGTCCCTTCTTGATATTTGGTTACCCATTCTTTAGACGCTATCCCAAACAAAATTCGATCAGATGTGAAGGAATCACGGCCAACATCGTATGAATAGACTATCACAGGCTTATTGTTCCTGCCCCTAGATTTCGAGCGTCCATTGTCTACAAGCCTCGATTCGATGATAACGCCATTCGTCGTCTTCCAGTCTTTACTCGAAAACCCGCCAGACAGGTTACCCCAACCAAAAATGAGTAATCCGACACCTCCTAAGGAAAATATGATCGGGAACAGTTGGTTCATCCAAGCTGGATGTTGTTTCGCTTTTTTGTTAGTGACTGACATTTTCTTGCACGATGAGCACATCCACCGCTAGGAGCGAGGGCGGAAGTGTACCACGGGGTTGGTGTTGTAATTACGGGAAATCATCGAAACGGGCGGCTACTAGCGGTTGGATGGTGCGGCATGTTCGACTATTCTTTTCGCATCCAGTCCTGAAGACTCATTTCGGTACCGGCAGTAGTTTTAACGCGAAACTCCTTTCCTAGCATGTCTGCGTTGCAAACGCGATTGATGAAATCCTCCTTACTAGAAATGCTACCTTTCAGAAGAGCATATTTGGATTCGACAAGGGCACACAACATTACGAGCGGCTTTTCCCCTTCTGCACTAATCCAAGAAATACTAGACTTTCTGAGCTTCTTAATCAAGTCGTCGATCTCGTCCTCCTGTTGAGGTGTTTTCCCAATCACCAAAGAGCCCGCAGCTTCACCTCCAAATTCGACCAATGAATTTACATTTGAAGCCTTGCCCTGAAGACTCTCTAGCGATTGCAAGGTCTGGTCTACCAGTGCGATTGTCCGCCAACACAGCATAATTCCCGCTATGCACAATACGGATGCGGCAAGGAAGAACACAGACAGTGCGAAATACAGGAACTTCTTCATTTTTGTCGAACGATTAGGCCATCCACGGCGGGGAGTAAAGCTCGAATTCAAACAAGGGCGTTATCCGCCGTTGGATGAGCTGGCTTGTTCGCTGTGTGTTTTCGCGCGATGTCGTCCGCTGAGAACAAGCCCTAAAAGCCCTGACGTGCAGAGGATGATCACTCCTACTCCAACGTATCTTCCCCAATCAAATTCAGCAGGTGACCTGGAAATACTGAAGATATTGTTCCTTGGATCCCCCATAGGCGACTTCGAGTAGTGGCTGTAGTAGAAGTATGGCGAGAGGATAAATGCCCGATTCAACTTCGAATGTGACGACTCGGGATTAACGCGAGGTGGGAATGCGCTGTGGGCAATTAGCAACAGTAGCCCGATTGTGAGAGAGATCTTCATATCTTAGCGAGAACGTTAGAGTGGTGGCACACCGGAGTTAATTACGAATTTCATCTGGGAGCCGATTCGGCTTTGCCACGCAGTCTTGTTAGGTTTGAGGCTGTCGCTCAAACCTATCTTTGGGGTTAGGCTCATTTTTAATTTTAGAAGCAACATTTCACTGTGATGTCCCTGATCCGCTCTTCGGTGCTTCCTGCCTGCTTTTCAATGACAGATCTGTAACCGTGACACCTTGAGACACCGACGTCCAAATTTGTGATCTCGTTGTAGGAGGAGAACCTAATAAAGAGAAACTTTCGGCCGATTGAGTTCTCCTTAGCCGCGAAACCCTCCTGAGCCGCAAATTGCTCGAATGCAATTTCCGTCTCCTCAATCTTATCTAGATCGATAGAATAAATATAATTCTTTCGCGTATTAGCATTAGTGAAGTACGCCTTCCTGAACCCTGCCTTTTCCGCCTCTTTCCTTGTCTTGTCGAAGTAGGGTTTACCGTCTTCGCCTTTAGCCCGGTAGTAGTAGCGCCCAGCCAAAAGCATTTGCTCGGCGGTGGCCGCCATGCAAATAGACAAGGTCTGCAAGAAAAACACGAGTATTATAGATTTCATTTTCTTCTGCCGAACAGATTACATTCGTATCCACCCGTGAACGTATATCACGTGGGAATGGATGCAGGACGATGTGGGGATTTTGATGATATTGCAAGGATTTTTATGAAGATCGTGAGTCGCGTCGCGTAAAAGGCTTTGCCTCACGCGATCACCGCGTAAAAGGCTTCACCCATGCGATACGGGGCAGCGGGAGGGAGTTTCTAGCGCACCTCCGGTGCGCGGGTTGGTTTTGTGGATTTGATTCCGGTGGTTGTCACCACCGGCTACCTTCTTTTGTCCCACTGGGACGGAAGAGAAGACCCTCATGGGAGTGCCGAAGA
>JAIYDP010000505.1 GCA_027487435.1 Verrucomicrobiaceae bacterium
AGAGCAAACACAAATAATCCAGACACGATAAGAAGCCGAACAAGCCGGCACATCCAACGGCGGGCAGCGTCTTATTTTGAATTCGGGCTTCCATTACCGCCGTGGATGGCCTATTCGTTCTCCCAAAGAATTTCCAGCCCTTTCGCAATTTTGACCGTAAGCTTTACCTCATGACATACGCCGCCAAATCAATTCTCTGGATCGTCGGTGGCCCGATCACCTCAGTCGTTTTTGGATACGCGGCGTTCATGGTTTTTGCGTTCCTGATGGGTGCGGGATTTGACATCGATGATCTTGGCACTCCTACACAAAAGTTCTTTGGCAGCCTCGCGCTTCCAGCATTGGGAATTATTGCACTGGGCGGCACGATCTTTTCTCTGGTGATGGGTATTCGTCTTGCGATTGCTCATCGTGCATTTGTCGCAGAAGGATATCCCAAGCAGACCGAGCAACTCGAAAACCAACCGGGAGAACAAGTCGCTCGTGGCAACCGGCGATAACGTCTCTTCTTGAATTCGAGCTTCCATTTCGCCGGTGCCACAGCTAGACGTTCGGCAAGAATACAAGACCCTATGCGACCTAAATTTGACCACGATGAAGAGTATCTTGTCGCATACTATCGACAGTATCGGAAGTCTGTGGGTGGACGCACCATCATTCAAGATTTGGTCACGGTCGCTGTTGGTGCCGCATTCTTCGCGCTGGGCTATTTCAAGAGCGATATTACTTGGTCGATCATCGGGTTTGGCCTCGTCGCTTATCTTGCACTACGGGGTCTCGTTTCGGGTTCACGCTACAATCGAATTCTTGCGAGTATCATCGAGAAGTATGAAAGTGCGCTTCAGACCGAGAACAAGGAAACCAAAGCCGAACAAGACGCATCATCCAACCACTAGAAGCCGCCCTGTTTTCATGACTTTCTGTAACTACAACACTAACCCCACGATCCACCTTCGCCCCCGCTTCTAGTGGTGGATGTGCTCATCGTTAGCCGAAAACTCCTCCGCACGAATATCAACAAACAATAACTGACTTCTTTGATGGCTCCGTTAATGCTTAAAGAGTTTATTCGATGGCATTTATTGTTTAAGAGTATATTTATATATATAGTCATATCAATCGTAGTATCTCTATATTATGACAATTCAATTGAAACTATAAATGACTTAGAAGATGCATCAACAAGACAAATTGGCAATATTACTAAACTTCCAATTGATAGTAAGTCATTTGATCTGATCATGAAGCGACTGAATTACATTAAGGCTGTCGATGAAAAAGGGGGGTATTACCATAAGGAATATCCTAATGTATTCTGTATGAATTTAATATTTCCACAAATCATCTTTAGATTTTCTACAGTAAACGTTTCATATATTGAAATGAACGGTTTTGTTATCGACTTAAAGGTAAATGCTTATGAAAAATACTTTTAATTTGCCATTATATTTATCAAATGAAAAAGGCTAACAAGGCGCTGCACTCAACAGCCATTCGCCGGGCGGCTAGCGCCGCGTCGGCGAACTCTGTCACACATCCTGCTGGTGCAGGCTGTGCGCCAGAGCTGCGGGGCTTGCGCCCCTTATGGCTGTGAGTGAGCTTTGACGTTCGCTAGAAAATGATGAATCGGCCTATATCATTCATACTGACGATTCTTGCTGTGTTCACCATTTCTGGATGCGATTCGAGCACGGAATGGAGAAGCGGTAAGTACAGCGTTTACTGGATCGACGTAGATTTGAATCTCGGTATTGACACGGGAGATGGTGCATCAATCGGTCGTGTGATGCATAGAGTTTGTTCAGTCGGGGAGGATGATAGATGGATTGTAGCAGCTCGATACCCTGGTGGAGATAAGACACGTAAGGAGTATTACTATTTTTCCAAGGCCGCTGACCATCCATTCAAGAATGCAGATGAGGTCGTTCTTGGGCCATTTACAGAGGCAGAATTCATGAGTCACAAGACTCGATTATTATTGCCTGACTTCGAGAAGCATTTCTAACTGAATACCGAAGCGAACAAGTCGTGAGTGGCAACGCCGAACCGGCCACCAGATGAATCGGAGCTTGTCGTCGGCGTGCCACCACTCTAACGTTCGCCAATCACATGAAGTACACTGCGCTATTAATCATTTCTAGTCTTTCACTAGTGGCTGCGGAATTGACCGTGACGATACCAAATGATGGTCGTGGCCAAGTATTGGTGGAATCCATGTCTAATGATTCGCCTGTTAATAATCCAGAAAAGCGGATTATACAAGAGAGGCAAATTGCCTTCATGGAATTTAAAAACCTTAAGAATGACGAATACTTAGCAAGTTACATGTCCGCGCTCGATCCTATGGGCTATTTGGAAACCATCATGGTGACGCGGATTAAAATATGCGAAAATGATAAATATTCAGTGATGCTCTTTCAGCCTTGGAGTGGTGGCTATGAGCTTCCCAAAGATGTGCAAGAATTTCTTAGCAATCACCGTCAGAACTACGTCGAGCTTGAGGCGGTTTATGATGGACATAAAAAGCGATTCGCAGTTTCAAGAGGCTCTTGGACTTTTAACTCTGGGCTCAGGCAAGACTGTGAGTATTCAATCAAGATTTGGGATCACTCATATCAAGATTACAAAAAGGATCGAAAAGTTATCTTTGAAAAGACGTTCAGGGCTATTAAGCCCGAATTCAATCTTTATGGCATCGATGAATCGCCCGAAAAATTACAAGGCGAACAAGGCGGCGCTGGACAACCCGCTACACGCCCCGAGTCGAAGTCGGAGGGTAGCGACAAACCTCAACCTGAAGCGGAGGGGCGCTCCCGGTAGCGGGTGCCAGGCCTCTATCGTTCGGCAGAAAAACTATGGAACTCCATATCGACTTGGCCTTCTTTCTCGACGACGATCTCCTTTCCCGCGGTGAGGTGCGCTGTCGAGCCGTTGAGGCGACCCAACAACTCGAAGGCGTTTCTGGACATCGTTTCGAGATTACTTCCCAGTTCGAAGAACCGGCGTGCCCAGTCGAGATCCTTTGCTACCGCGAGGAGAAGCAACTCTACAAGGCAGCGCTTCGCGTAGGTGTGCACACCTCCGACGACTGGGAGTCTATCGATTTGGCCGGGGTTCACACCTTGGGATTTCGCTGCCGTGAACTTGAATAGAACCGCCGAACAAGTCGAGACACGCAACCCCTATCAGCCGCCCTGTTTACATGCTCTTCCGTAGTTTTAACCTCAACCCCGTGATCGACACTCGCCCAAGCTGATAGGGGTGTGTGCTCTTTGACGTTCGGCAAGAGCAAGCAGTGAACGGCGCACAACAAGGAACCGTCTCCTCTGGCATCGCGGCGAAATGGTCGGACATCGCAGCAAATTGGTCGGACATCGCAGCGAATTGGTCGGACATCGCGGCGAAATGGTCGGACATCGCAGCAAATTGGTCGGACATCGCAGCGAATTGGTCGGACATCGCAGCGAATTGGTCGGACATCGCAGCGAATTGGTAGGACATCGCAGCGAATTGGTAGGACATTGCAGCGAATTGGTAGGACATTGCAGCGAATTGGTAGGACATTGCAGCAAATTGGTTCCCCCAGTTCTGCCACGGTTCTCATCGGTCCGGCGTCCATTTCCAGCGCGTCGCCACCCTTTTCCAGAGCTGAAGCATCGATTTCCAGAGTCACAGCATCGGTTTCCAGAGCTGCAGCATCGATTTCCAGACCTACAGCATCGATTTCCAGTCCTACAGCATCAATTTCCAGAGCTGCCGTATCGGTTTCCAGACCTGCCGTATCGGTTTCCAGACCTGTCGTATCGGTTTCCAGACCTGTCGCATCGGTTTCCAGACCTGTCGCATCGATTTCCAGACCTACAGCATCGATTTCCAGAGCTGTCGTATCGATTTCCAGGGCTGCAGCATCGATTTCCAGTCGTCCAGCGCCGTTTCCGGCCCCAAGAACCGAACAAGGCGTGCATGGCAACACCCACTAGCCCCTCTGTTTTCGATGTTTCCACCTGATTTCAACCCTAATCCCGCGATCAACGTTGGCTCCCGCTAGTGGGTGCGCCATCACTTTGTCGTTCGGCCATAAACAAAGACAATGGAAATTCCAGCAGAACTCGACCAGATCATTGATGAGCATCTTGCTCGGGGTGAAGTTCTAGCCGCAATCCGTGTTGTCG
>JAIYDP010000134.1 GCA_027487435.1 Verrucomicrobiaceae bacterium
AAGTGTGAAGAGGAAGAGGAAGAGAGCAGATCGGAGCATATCTTCCATCACGCTCATGTAGCGAGGGGTACAGGCGAACTAAAGAGGCCTCAAAGCCAGAGAGCAGAGTTGAGCAAGTACATGTCTTTGGCTCATAGACGTCTTTGATGAGGACCCAGACGCAGCCGCGCAATCATTGAACTGGCTCGCGTGCGGTTTACGGAGCCTGGTTGCTGTTTCGTAGCAACCTCCCGTCCACACTGGTTCGGACTCCCTCTCACGAAGGATTTGCAGCTCCACAGTCCCTCGACCCTCTACCTTGTCGGACCCACTGTGCGGTACATCACGCCCATTTCTTGATAGCGGAAATTGAGGCTGCGGTCAGCCGCCTCAACAACTCCTCATTTTCTCTGACTGCATCCCCTTCAACAATAGGGTCCACGACTCGGAGATCTACCCGTGACCGTGCTGTAGGAACTTGCTAACCTTGCGCTCAACACCGTCGCCTCTGTTTTGTCCCCCCGACCGACAGATATTCCGTCAGTCGGTGGGCTCCTCCTCATGCCCGCGCTCACCCGCAATGCCTAGGTGCACCACAGGCCCGGCTGCCCTGACTACCGGAGACTATCTTTTGGCTGGCTGCTATTACACGAGTCCCTTCCCCAGAGTCGCTCGTGTTGTATGTCTCCACTTTCGATTCGCTGCTATGCCATCGATTCTATTGTCTACCTCCTCTGCTGTGACGCGATCATCGGAGCTGTTCTCGCCTGCTCGTGGTTTGCGAACAGGCTACGCCCTCATTGCGTACTCTCCACGCATGGGAGACAGAGCTTGGGAAGGCCGTGGCCTAGCCACAGTCGAAAAGTCCGATCCGACATCCCGCCATGGCGCAGGCCATGTGGCTCCTTCTCATGTTCGTTCTGAAGGTTCCCTCACCCCTCGTGCAGGCGGCGGCGGACCCGAACTTTACGCTATTGGGGGTGCCCTTCAACACTATCGCCTTCCTGCCGCCCGCGCAATTCGTCGCCGCTCCCACACCCCATACCCATCCTCCTTCTCCTCTTCGAAAGAGGACCACAGAAACCTTTGCATGGCTCACATGGTCGAATGCACTACGAGCACATATTAACAAATTTTACATTGTAATTTTGGGCAAATGCTTCCTCCTGCCCTCGTCTACTCGTCAGTATTGTTCGCAGGAGTATCAATCCTTTCATACCTGTGTACTGAAATCGTCAACGCCAATGACAATTTGAATAGTGGTCCAACTTTACGTTTGGTTTTTCTGCAAAGAGCAAGACCTGAAGAAAAAGTATCGATGTGATTGGGCCCTCGTCACTGGTTCTAGCAGTGGCATCGGGAAAGCTATTGCCATCAAATGTTTAGAACAAGTTTCGCATTTTTTTTTTCAATCTCTCAAAAATTCAGGGGATCAACGTGGTTCTTGCCGCAATCGACGACGACCTTCTCAAAAACACCCACAGTGAGCTCTCCAGCAAGTTGTTTTCTTCAGTTCATTTCGCTCATGTTTCAGATTTCCGAAACTTTCAATTCGGAAAGTACCAGTAAACCTGGGAAGTCCAGGGTACATGGGTGTCTTAGAAAAGGCAACATCAGACATAATCGTCTCCATCGTATTCAACAATGCTGGTTATATGATGACGGGGGTTTGTTCGCCACCGTTTCCCTCAATTTGCAGGCTTTTGCAGATTTATCGCTCGAAAAGAACATGGCAAACTATGAATGCAATGCCACAGCTGCTTTGCAGATATCTCATCACTTTGTCAACAAGCTCCTGAACTGTGGGAGAAAGGGTGCCATTTTCTTCACTTCATCGCCCGCATGCTTCATGCCTTGTCCTTTTTCAGTCATGTACGGTTGCACGAAAGCTTTCTTGACCAGCTTCGGTTCATCTCTCGCAGTTGAATTGAAACGTTGAACCTCCAGTGTTTCATTGACTGTTGCAGACCTCGGAATCGATGTTCTCGTGTTTCATCCGTCACCTGTCCAGTCAAATTTCTATGCTGGAAATAGTCATGGTCTTGATGCTCTGAATTTCTTCAGTTTTACACATCGTGTTTTCTGATTTTTTAGAAAAGACTGGGACAACCCCTGAGAAGATAGCATCAAAAATGTTTTCGAGTATTGGAAGAGTCGTTGTGAGAGACCAAGGTTACTATTCGTTCTCCCTTCGAATGCTACTGAAAGTCGTCGATGTTAACTTGTTGACTCTCATATTTTCTCATGCTGTCCATTTGAACGGTGATTACAAGAAAGTCTTCAAGCCCCGAGTAAAGTCGTCTTAACTCGTTTGTTTATTATCCATTGTACACAATGCGAAAGACTAGCCAACCTGTTACTGCTTTGAGTACTCAAGCTTGTTAACCTTGACGTCATCTCCGTTCATTTCGTAGACATAGAACACGCAATTGTCTCCTTGGACATCCAGCAATACGAAGGAGGGTTTCACATCGCTCTGAAGCCCACTGTATGCTCCTGTGGCCGATCCAGGATTGACAAAGAACTTTCCATCAAACTGGAAAGCCGAGAACTTGTGAGTGTGCCCGGTTATGAGGATATCAACATCAAGTTGTCGCTGGAGCATTGCAAGCGCTTCGTTTTCTCCCCAAGGGACCACTTGGTGTCCGTGACAGAGACCTATCTTCAAATTTCCAATCGACACAACTTTTGTCTCAGGATACGACACTGACTTTCACGTGAGATAAAACAGGACAATACGACCTCATCGAAGTCACCCCTGACAACGTGGACATCTGGTGCAATCGTCTTCAGAAAATCGAAGGTCTCCTTTGAGCAGAGATTTCCAGTGGACAAAACGTGCTGAATCTTGCCCGGAACCTTCGAAAGTCACAAACATCGCTCAAAATCAGTTCATACTAACATAGTCTTGAACTTAGCTGGCAAATCCGCAACTCGCTGAGGAATATGCATATCCCCAATTACCAGGACGAGCACCATTGGAGAAAAATTGACTTGATATGACTTGATGTGACCATGGTCACCATGTGAGCTCACTCTCCTCAAATAGAATAAATTCAGATTGAGCAACTTTTTTGATTCCTTATCAAGAAAAAAAGTTTCAAACAGTGTATCTTTGCAAGCAGAGCGATTTAACAGATTGTTATGTTATGTTGAAATCTTTCGTCAGCTTTGCAATTCTTCTCGCGCTGCTCCTCAGATACTCTGTTTCTCTTGGTTCTTATTCAGGATTCCGTCGACCGCCGATGTATGGGGATTACGAGGCGCAGAGACATTGGATGGAAATCACCCTTAACTTGCCTTCGTCAGAGTGGTATGTCAACAGCACAAGAAACGACATTCTCTATTGGGGACTTGACTACCCACCCCTCACCGCGTATCACAGTTGCGCCATTGGATGGATGTTCTTTGTTACTCATGTGTCTCTTATTGTTACAGATTCCGCCAAGTGGAACCAAGCGCTGTGGAATTGTTCAGCTCCCGAGGATTTGAAAGCACAAGTTCCAAACTGTTTATGAGACTTTCAGTCCTAGTTTCCGATCTTCTTTTTTATTTTCCGGCTGCATTTTTCTTTGTCAGTCGCACTGTGAAGAAGGAGCATCAGGATTTTGTTTTGAGTCGTATCAATATCTGACATTGAAGTGCTTTCTTAATCTTTTGTTGTTTCCATCATTAGTTTCCATCGACCACGGTCATTTTCAGTAACAAGTTGTCGATCCTGCTGATCCCTTCTAGGTATAATTGCGTTAGTCTTGGACTCGCTCTTCTTGCTATTACCTTCATTTATCAAGATCGATTTGTTCTCGCGTCTCTCTGCTTTTCTTGCGCAATCTGTTTCAAACAGATGTTGCTCTACTACAGCCCTGTATTTTTTTGTTTCCTTCTCAACACAGTTTTTCGACAGCGTAACTGGGCTAAAAGGTGTCCTTCTCTTGTTCCCCTCTGACCATTAATGGTTCTATCTGCTTTTTGAAATAGGTTGCGTTGTTTGTGGAACCTTCACAATTGTTTTTCTTCCCTTCCTGGGATCTCGTTCAGACTTTGTTCAAGTGGTTCACAGAATGTTCCCTTTTGCGAGAGGACTATTCGAGGATAAGGTCGCAAATTTTTGGTGTGCCGTTTCTCCCTTTTTAAAATTGCGGACGACTGCCTCCCTCTCGTTTTCGGCACAAATAGCGTACGAGCCCGAGATCATTGAACTGAGTGACAATAGATTGTTAAGCACAGTGCTTTCGATTCTGCCAGGTTGCATCTCATTGTTTCGTAAGAACGCCAAGGACAGCTTCTGCTTGGCATGTTTCAACATTTCGCTTGGATTTTTCTTGTTCTCTTTTCAAGTTCACGAGAAATCTATCCTTATCCCGCTACTGCCAGTTAGCCTTCTTGCAGCAGGCCACCCACTTGTCTCGTCATCGTTTCACTTTATGGCGCTGTTCAGGTGTCGATAGTCGTGTCACTCTGATCAATGTAGTATGCTTCCACTTCTGGTCAAGGATGGACTCACAGTCCAATATGGAGCCCTGCAGCTATTACAACTCCTAATTTACAGCAGTGTTTGGCGACGAAAGTCGACTGTTAACGCACTTGGCATAGTTGCGGTTACAAGCACGATGGGGCTCGCCCACGTCTTTGGAATTTCCACGAAAAAGTACCCCGATATTACTTCATATGGAATTGCGGCAACTTCATTCTTGTATTTTTTTGCAATTTGGGCTTGGAGCTCGTTCAAGCTGCTGGCGAAACAAAAGTAAAAGTGAGTTTGTTTCAGAACGGAATGGGCATCACCGACGACTCCAACCCACTCCTGCACAATGCTTACTCGCAACAGCCGACAGGGATTCCTGTAGCCACTGGGCAACAATTACCGATGATGGGACAACCTGTGTACTACCTCCAGGGACCTCAGCAGCCCGGTGGCACGAACGTTGTTTTCGTGCAGCCACAGTATGTGCAGCCAGCGTTCGATCCTACTTCGTCAATAGTGATGTGACCTCTCTTGTTGCCTCGCCTTACGTTTTAGTTTCATCGCTGGGTTTTTCTGTGCACCAGTTTGGCTTGCTGGGTTTTGCGTGAATGGGGGAGTCCGATCAAACAACAACACTGCCCGAATTTTCAACATCCTCTCAATCGTCTTCTTCTTCTTGGCTGTTGTCATCATAATTATTGTTGTTGCTGTCATATTCTCCAATCTATCGAGGTGCTACTACAACTACAACACCCAATCCTACTACTGTAGTTGATGACTTGATTGCACTCGCGAATTTGTAACTGATTGCTTTTGCCCTTAAGTACACGTTTTACAAGTTTAAACGTCCATCGTAATCTTGTAGTTCTGTAGTGATTTTGAACGAGATTCCTCCATTGCCTCAAGACGAACGACAATCTCTCTAAACGAGGGACGAGAAGACGGCTTATCTAGCCTGAAAAGGTTGAGAGGGATGGGAAGAAAGAAAACCAGCATTGCTGAATGAGTTGGACGAAGTCAGGAGGGCACCCCTGAGGTAGCGTTTGAGGAAGAGCGAGCCGTTTCCCCATGATTCCGACTACATTCCTGGCATTGTGAGACAAACATGAATGGATCAAAATCTTGCATGATTTGCAATGGTTTCATTCCTTCCCAAGGCTCCGCACGAGTTAGTAACTCCCAGAGCACAACCCCGAAAGAAAACACATCAGATGCCTCGTCCACGCTGCAATGTCAAAAAATCCAGTTTCAACGAACATCTCCCCTCGCAACGTCTCAGGTGCCATCCAAGCTGGAGTCCCCGCGTTCATATATCTTGTTTGAATGGATGACGCGTGCTGCTTTAGCCGCGCCAATCCAAAGTCACAGACTTTTACACCATAGGTCGCAGTTATGAGCAAGTTGTCAGACTTGAGGTCTCGATGAATAATGGGAGGCCTCCTTGTATGCAGGTATAGCAGACCAGCAGCAACTTCAGCTGCAATCCGCAACCGACGCGGCCACGGGAAAGGCTCCGAGTCATCATGAATAAGAGCAAATAGCGATCCTCTAGGCACGAATTCCGTTAGAATGAGAAGATCTGGAGGACTCATGCTTGCCCCCAAGAACAGAATGCAATTTGTGTGCCGCACACGGCTGCACAGATCAATTAGAAAAATGTAGAGATGGACCTCAAGACATCTACTTCAGCCTTAAAACTCTGCAAGAGATCATTTCCAATTGATGATCTCACGCGCAGACGTTTCACTGCAACAACAGCGCCAAGCCAGATCGCAGCAAACACTTCCGAGAAAGAGCCTACACCCAGCTGTCGCAGCATTCTCACATCTTTCGGATTCACTTCCCAATCTAGATTGTGCGGCATCTCAAACGCAGCTGCGACCATAAATTTTCTTCGGAAAAAACAAACCAGGAGACAAACGCTGAAGGGCTTCGAAAAATTTTGGGAGAATGCGATGCAGGTCGTCACCGCAAAGCTTTCTCGCAGCTTTCAAGAGTAAATTGAGCCTCTTCTCTTCAGACAGTTTCGAAACATCGTCAATTTCGAAGAATAGACCTCGTTGAAGTGACCTATCAGGAAGGGCATCTGCAGCTGAGTTTGTGGCTACTAACGGCAGCCTCCCATTGTGGTCTTCCGGTTCATGTCGCAACTCTTGTTCTGTAGCCGCCAGGCGATCTGCCGCAGTCGCTGACAAGCTCCCATTGCTTCCATGAAACTTTGCCATTTCGCTCGTAGATATGGACGCATCCTCAAACTCATCCTGAGGAGGCAACGGGGCGGATGCTGACGACATCCTTGAGTCCTCATTTGGCAAAAAAACAAGCGAGTTTGAAGAGACACCTGCATCGCTTTGATCTTGGCTTGAGCATCCATCTCCATCCTTCTTCCTACCCGACCTTACCGACTGAACAAGCGCTCTCAGGTCTGAAAGCTCTGAGTCATCCTGCAAGCGCGAAGGAGTTGGTGGCACTTTTACGTCAGCGCCACCAAATGACATGCACCTCCACGCTGGTGCAGCTTCCTGCTCAAATAGTGTGACACGATCGGAAAACCGCTGTGCAAAGCAATTTCTTCTGCAGTTTTTCCTTCCTTGCAAGTCAAAACGAGACAGTTTCAAACAACCGTATTTCGCAGTGCAATGTCAGCTCCTTCTTCAACCAGAAATTTCACAACTTCAAGATGCCCCTCTTCTGCTGCTAAGTGGAGAGGGGTGGCTCCATTCTGAGATGTTGAATGAAGACAAGTTCGAAAATACTTGCGCTTGGCCGTCGATGTAGGCCCCAGCATTGATGAGGTGCATTGTGACCTCGAGATGGCCATCCTTGGCTGCTGCATGCAAAGGGGTCATCATATCCTTAAAGGTGAGGATGCATGGTGTGCCAAGGTTACTATCCCATGCGCACTGCGAACGTCTGCTCCTTCTACAATCAAAGAAAACACTCTATCCGACAGCCCTAATCGAGCAGCATTGAATAGGAATTCTTGAACAGATTGCTACCACATTAGAAGCGCCAGCAACAAATCATCCCTTTTTCGGAGTTTGCATGTCGATTGAAGAAATGTAACTAACTCATGTATTAGTGGTTTAAATTTGAAATGTCTTTTCAAGACTTGATCAACAGCAGCGCTCTCCATCGATTTTCTGAGGAGATATCCAGAGCAGTAAGCGCTGCGTCGGCATTCATTGAGATGCTAGGATTGGAACTCAGCAGCCCTCTCCAAGTCTTTCAAGCTTGCTCCTGCAAGCGAACAAACGATCGCAGTAATCAATTTTCTCTCAGTTTGTCAAAAATGCCAACACGAAGACATTTCTCTGGTTTCTCTCACGTAGTTTGGCTTTGATTTTCTAGTTCCCTTTCCTTTCTCTCTCCGCTCAAGCGATTTCGAACGTTTTGCTTGAAAAGCGTACTTCTTTCGCCCCAACCGAATTCTCAGACGTCATTTTGACCCTCTCAAGTGATCCAATTACTTTCATTAATGACTTCCCTGAAGAGATTGCTACAAGCAACAGTTCTACGTGCGAAGAAAGTGCTCGAATCGTGATTGACATTGCTGAAACTTGGTGCACGCAGGGCCGGCCTGCAAGAGAGGCATTGATCCCGTTGATATTTTTGTTTCATCTCCATAATGTTCTCAATGGAAGGAAATTCATCGAAGGTTCTTCACGAACTATTTTTGTTTATGTTTGCAGCATCTCCACTTTCGTCACTGCGGGAAGGATTCCACTGGTTCCATTTCACCGAATCTGCGTGTGACATTCCTCAAGATTTCTCAAGCTTGCAGACAACCTCATCTTTGGTCTTTGCTCCTGCGCTCGTTCGTCGACCCGATCATGACCCATAACGTAAATGGGAAGCGCTTCCTCGCTTCTGCGTTTGGGTCATCGTTTTCATTCGCAAGGAGTGCGTTTGAGGCCATGAAAAGCCAAGTGAGCTTTGCTTCATGCTTTCTCACTCGGGGAGTTTCAGATGGGTCGAAAATCTCTAATCGCTGCGTACGGTGACATTATTTTTAAATGTTGGAAACGGTCTGAAGGAATTCTGCATGAGACGTTAGGTGTCAAATTCGTCATCCTGTTTACTTACGTTGCAGTAAGCTGCATTGAGGATGTTATGACCAATGCCATTCTGTCTGAAGATGAGCAAGTGGCTGCAAGCTGCCGAAAAATTCTCCACGTGTTCCATGAGAATAAGAAGCTCAGTTCTGTTCAGCCACATGTTTGTCGCTCTTATTCGTGCAGGTCGACCACCTTTTGTATTCAATTTACCCTCCGTTTGTGTGGAAGCACCTCAGCGTGTCGAATCCGCAAGTTCGGCGACAAGCTTCTTTGGTTTTTATTGATTCGTTTCCAGTTCAGAATCCGTCTGCATCTCATTCTGAAATTGACTCTGAGTTGCAACGCCAAGTGAACCTTTTGCAGAAAATTGTGGATGACGAGGAGCCTTCTGTTCGCGCCATTGGAGTTGAGGGATTGTGCAAAGTCCTTGGTGTGTTTTGGCAATTGTTACCCTCGGCTACTGTTCGAGTGTTTTTGAATCGGATCGTTCATGACCTTTGCTTCGACGCATCGTCTGCCAAAGTGCGTTCTTCGGCATTGGAAGGACTGTCTTATATCCTTTCCAATCCACTCTCTCATCCAGTTTTGAAACAATATCTCAACAGAATCGGCCCCCTCATTCATGATCGCTCTCCCTTGGTGCGCTCATCCATGATATCAGTATTGACTGCGGTACTCTCTTCCTTATGCTCTCTCACTTTGTCAAGGTTGTGTCTGTGCCAGGGATCCGCTACTATGACATTGTTTCGGTTGACGATATTCTCGCAAGGCTCGTCTTGGACTGCAAGTTTCTTTTAATTTCGAAAAAGATTGCTTTGCTACTGGTTCCTTCTTTCTGTCCCAAGGGTATTCCAGAAGTCGATGTCGTCGCAAGAATAATGACATTGTTTCAGAAGGTCATACACGAGTAACTTAATTTTGACACCAGCAGTCCGCGTCGGCAACTGCAAGGCTTCTCTCTGCGGCTGCATCAGTATCGACTGCGAGCGTCTTGCTTCATCTATCCGCTGCTTCAGCTTCTATTGTTAAACATCAGATTTTGCAAGGTCGCTGAAGTTTTTCTGCTTTAACGTCGAAGACGGACAAGGACTTGGCGAAGCGTTGTTTGCGCTCGCTGAAGTTTATCCACAGGCAAAGTTGAAATGCTCTTCAAGCCAAAAACATCGAGCGGCATTTGAGGTTTTGCATTGCTTCTTGATCTGAATGCGCAGCGCATTGAGGGCGAAATTCGAGATGTCGTCAAGTCTGCGACGTCATTTCAGCTTCCGCCTCCTGTCGCTGAATATGTGCTGACTATTCTCTCCATTTCCGCCCGATCTAGTGACAACTTCGGGCATCTCTTCGTCGATACTGCTGCTGTAATAACCATTGTTCCAAGCTTATCTTCAAGGAATGCAATGGACGTCTGCCCATCACGATCTTTGATCGTTTGAGGGCTTCATTTCTGCTGAACGATGTATCGTTACTCCAATGTTGGATTTATTTGGAAGATATATGGCGCAATTCAGCGTGCCTTTGAGCTGGGAAACGAAGAAAGAGAGAAAAAGAGAAGGAAAGAAGCAAAGGGCCATCTTCGATTTCCGTCCATTGCATCTGCCTCTACTTTCGTTTCGTCTCTCGCCGTGTTCTTCTGTTTGCTTTGCTGATATTGCAGGACAGCATCATTTTGTCAAAGAGCTGCAATGACGACAAACGATCAGCTCTCAATCACCTGCACGACCTATTGAGCGATTCGTTTCACAAATGTAACCGGTGGTGCGCATGTTTAATTTATCAGGGTTCTCATTTACATCCATTGAAGCCGTTTATGCGCTCCTCAAGACTTCTCTAGCGCTGGACAGCGTCAGCAAGGACAGCAATCTTTCAAATTTTCAGAAAGCACTCTCTCGTGCAAATGAGGAAGTTACCAATTCTTGCGAGTAGAATTTTCTCTTTTTTTCTGAAGTGTAAGAATCCCAAAGGATTTCCTCTTGTTGATTGTGTCTTTCGTCGCGGAAGTGCAATTGTCCCACCCTCTCCCAATCGATACTGTGATACCTCTGGTCTCATCGATAGTTTGGAAATTAAAAGGTTCAATGAATTTTGGAAAGAATCAAATCTAAATATCTAGGATCTTCTCTTCAGGAAATGCCAGGTTTTCACCTGCCCCTTCTACGCTTTCTAAACTTGATGACTTCGGACTCAGCAAGCATGGAGAACTTGTACAGGGACCTCTTGCATATCGGAATCAATCCAAAAAGTATCATCACTGCAGCTGGAGCTGTTTCGTCCAAGTTTCAGTCGCGAATCATGCTGAGAATGCTGGAAGTGACAAAGTTTCTATGTCATCAATTTACCTTTCAGGACAAGGTTGCTTTTGACCCAAGCGTATTGGAAGAAAATGAAAGCACCCGGCAAGAACTGATTGATCATTTGTGCTTTGCGTTGGACCACACTGAGGGTGAAGATGCTGCACAATCGCTACTTCAAGTGGCTTCAGACATCGCGGAGCGTAGCGAGTTGCAAGACGATGCGCTTTTGAAGTTGAAAAGTTCAGCCCACCATTTGCAGGAGCGCTTTCCACGTGTGCAATATCCTGTCTTAAGTACTTAAATTAAACAGTAATCCAACGTAAGTTAGGGAAATGTTTGCTCCGCATGGAAAGGATGATCATGAAATGATGGCCTTCAAGTCTCTTGCCACCAAGTCGTTCGAAGACGGAAAGTTATGAAAGGAAAGATTGATCTGATGGTTACAGATACTTGGAGGCATTAACGTATCTGAACGCTGCGATATGCCACTGTTCTTCATTGACATCTCCACGAGTGGCACTGTTTCATGAAATTTTAACGAGTCAGAATGTATCCATCTTGTACACGAACAGAGCTGCTGCATTTTTGTCTTCAAACTATTGCCACGGTTCGACGGCATCTTTCGCTCTGACTAGAGAAGAAGCAGTCAGCAGTGCGACAGAAGCTACTGTCATTGATCCCGATTACCCAAAAGGCTGGTACATAGTTTGAAGTGGGCAACATTCACAAAGAAGGTTTCGCCTTGGACAATCGCTTCAAGCTGTAGGGCACTCTGTCAAAGCGCAGAATTGCTTCGTTGCCAGCTAGTTGCTCCTGCTCGTTCTGATTATCAAGGATCGAGTGCTTTCCTTACTTGGCTATGAAGACGCATCTCTGTTAGAGGCTCGTTCACGTTCTAAGCTTCGTGCCCCAGCAAACGATGGTACAGAACTTCAACATTTCCAAGAAGAACATTTGATTATGTGAGCTGTTTGCAGCCAATCTTTATGATTTAGCGAAAAGAGGTCTGGAAGAGGCCGCTGCACGATTGCAGCTGCTAATATCGAGCCTGGAACGTTAGTGTTCCGCGACTCTCCATTTTGTGTCGCAGTTGAGAAGGATTGTTCGTTTTCAAGATGCAGCAATTGTCTTCGGCGGACTTGGCTTCTTCGACCTTGCATTGTCTGCTCGGAGCACATGTTCTGCGCCAAATGTTGTGTCAAATGTGATAATATGACGACCACGCTCCCAACGAATCTTCGTCTTGCAGTTAAACTGTCTCTCTCACGTATCCCGATCGATGAATTGGCTTATCACGAGTTTTCGGAAAGGCAGCGACAAAATTATCTTCCTTTGCTCTATGCCGTCTCGGAAGCATTCAACCTTGATCACTTGCAGCTTCTGCTTTTTTTACAAGCTGTTGAGTGTAATGCAGTATCTGTTTCGGAACATCAATTGAAGCAAGAAAAGTTCTGCTACCGGCAGGTGGTTCGAAAATCGGCTGGAATTGCTCTGTTTAGAAGGGTTTCAAAAATTAATCACGACTGTTTGCCGAATGCATTTTTAGTTTTTGATTCTGGATTCTGTGAAGTTCGAACGCTTCGGCATGTTCCAATAGGCTCAGAAATATGTATAACGTACGGACCAGAGGCATTCAAACATGCTCTTTCTTCAAGAAGGGATGTGCTCGCCTCTAAGTACGGATTTGTATGTCGTTGCGCGAGCTGTACTTCGTATTCACTCTGGTTGCCTTGTTCATTTGACAGAGGCGCCAATGACATCGGTGATTTGGTTCTTCCGGCCATTGACAGAGCAAATACTTTCTCAGCAGGCGACCGTTTGCCTCCCTGTTGACTTGCGCAGGATGTCGCAACCGTCGCGCAAGTAGCACAAAGTGAGGCTCTGCGAATTGGGCACGGCGCCCTTTACGAGTTTGTGATCTGTGTGGTTGTCTTTTGGAATAACATTACGAGGCTGCAGAGTGCTTGGTTGAGTGCGGTGACGTGTCCTCTGCCTTGACCTGGTTTCAGCAATCACTTAGCATGACATGCTATGAGATTGTCTTACTACTCAGGATTTGTAGAAGCTTGCTACGGAAAAGAATCTTCTGAATATGGTTTTGAGTGCTTGCGTGTCGCTGATTTGCAGTCAGCGATAATCCTACTTATTCTTATCACTTAGCGATTCTCTTGGTCTCCCATCGAATGAATTTCTAAAGTCTGCAATGAGTGCGTTGACAAAGAGCATCGGAATCGAAGACACGGATTTACTGAGATTGTCTGAAAAGGAGACCTGACTCGGTTCTCAAATTTACGGGTTTCATCTGAGAGCGTCACGGCGATCTCTCCAACTGATTATCACGAATATCCCAGTGTCTTCATCATAGCTGCATATGCGTCATCTAGCGTTGGGGGTTGAGTAGAGTGAAGCCCACAAGCTGTCAGCACATCAGCGATTTCAGCTTGATCGACCGGATCTGCTTCCTTATGTGATAGTAAGCACTCAAAGTTCTTGTTGTAAACAAAAGTACCACCTTGTTGGAAGCTGTCGCCTGCTAAATGTCTGTTGTTCCATCCAATTTTCAAACCGTGCATCACCCCTTGAATGCCATAACGGCAAAATCCTTTCCAAATGGCAGGAACAATGCTCTTGTATATGCTCCAGTTCAAATGCAGAAGCGTATGAGTTGTTTGTGCTTCATCTACCCACAAAGTTCCAGGGAAACGCCCCCATTGATCTGAAATTCGAGTATGAAACTCTTTCGCTTGGGCTCTATTTCCTGTTGAAATGAAGGAAACGGAGACTGAGTCTGGTAGAAGCCCTTGATCTTGCAGATACTTGACGACGTAAATCTGCTTTTCGCAAGCGAATCAAGCAAAATTACTACTCCGTCAGAGCGTAAGGCAGATGGGATACCGCAAAAACACGAGGACATTCACATTTCGGGTTAGCAATTCCTTCAATGAGGATTTTAAACCATCATGTCGCACAAGTTCAGCGTCCCACAATCTCTCCATAAATCCGAAGCAATTGGTCTTTAAAAATGAAATGGGGCATTCTGTCGACGGGAGCGATAGCTCATGATTTCGTAAATGCACTGAGAGATGTGCCAGGTGCACTCTCACCCCACCACTGGCTCACATTTTGCAGGGGCAACCATTTATGCAGTGGCCTCGAGAGATCAGGCAAAAGCGCAGGCTTTTGGTGAACTTCACAGCATCCCCGTTGTGTATGGCTCATATGAAGAACTCTGCTTAGATGAAGCGGTTTGAAATCTAAGAATCGTGAACTTACCGCTGAGGTCGAGGCCGTTTATGTTGCGTCTCCGCACTCCCACCACAAAATTCACGCAACCATGGCGTTGTGCCAGAGTAGACAGCTGCTTCAAAGCAATGAGTAATGATCCAGAGAAACATGTACTTTGCGAAAAGGCATTTGCCATCAACAGCAATGAAGCAAGCGAGATGTTTGATTGTGCTGAGAAACACGACGTCTTTCTGATGGAGGGACTTTGGACAAGATTTTTCCCGGCAGCAAAGGCCATTCACGAAAAGATTCAATCCAATCACATCGGCCAGGTGAAAAATGTGTCAGCAAGCTTTGGATTCGAAGTGAATGATCCTACTGTGAAGCGTAGAGTGATTGATCCCTTGCTTGGAGGAGGAGCCCTTTTAGATGTCGGGGTCTATGCTATTCAGTGGGTTCTTCTGGCATTTGATCGTACTGCATCAATTCTTGACGATTTAACGTGATAGATGCACCAGTTCAACAAATCCGGGCAATCACACATTTTTCGGAACTTGGTGCAGATTTGCACACGACTGCCATTCTTGATTTCGGATCTGGGCGACAGGCTTCAATCACCTGCGCAATTGACTGTGCCCTTCCTAATGAGGTTTTTGTCACAGGAACTCGAGGAACTATCCATATTCCTTCGCCAATGTGGTGCCCCGAAACATTCTCTGTCACCGATTCTTCTGGAACCACGATGGCTCATCATTTTCCAATTGATCGGCCATCAACGCTCGTGCGGAACGGTTTCAATTTTCGCAACAGTCAGGCGCTGAAGTATGAGGCGATTGCTTTCCAAAATTGCGTCAAGGATGGTTCGCGGGATTGCCCTCCGATATCCAGAAAGAACACGCTTCAAATTTTAGAGGTTTTAGACGGAATAAGAGATGCGATTGGATTGAGGTACACGAACGATACACGTTCATGAGCACGTTGATAAGTAAATGAATCTGGCTTTGAAGCTTTTCAAATTCACTGCAGGGGTTTAGTACGTGCAAGTTATGTACCAATGGCAACCCGCAGAAATGAGATAGCGGCTTGCAGGAAGCTCATCTTGGATTGCCAGCTGTTATGGTCAAAGCAAGTGCAACACAGCCATGCCAGCAAGTGCAACGCGCTCTCCACGTGCTGCCACCATCACCTGCGCCGCTTAGTTTTAGGTGAGGGGGATGTTTACTCACATGCCAATGCCTACACGGCGCTCACGTTACAATTATTTAGAAAAATATTTCCGTTTTCAAAACATTTTCTAAAAATATTTTCACGTGTCAATTCGCTCAAGGGACTCAATGCGGATCAGGCGGGACGGGGGGCGCTTCATGCGGAGTCGCGTCGTCGTCGTCGTGGGCGTTGTGCTGTTGGAGCCGTCGCTGTTTGTAGATTTCGCCTATGATATTCCACTGGATTTGGTGTGCCGCGGGGTCGTTCAACATTCGGGATATCCTGGGGGGGTCGAAGACTTCGT
>JAIYDP010000391.1 GCA_027487435.1 Verrucomicrobiaceae bacterium
CCATGGATGATCGCGCTTCAAGGCGGAGATGCCCAACGCGGCGAAGAAATTTATCACTCGCATCCCTCAGAATGCATGCGCTGTCACCGTGCAGGCGTCGGTCACGAAGCCGGTGGTGAGGCTGGCCCCAACCTAGGAGGAGTTGCCAATCGCGGTGACCGAATATTCCTACTTCAATCTCTTTTTGTCCCAAGCGCAAAAGTCGCAAATGGCTACGGCTTGGTTTCTGTTACTTTGCAAGATGGAAAATCAATTGGTGGAATTCTCTTCGATAGCACGGACAAAGTCATCGACATCGATGTGGGCACGACCATTTCTCGCGTAAATCGCAAAGACATCAAAGAAATGACACCGCCGATTTCTGGCATGCCTCCGATGGCAGGTTTGCTGAAGCCTTCTGAGGCGCGCGATCTTGTTTCTTGGCTCTCCACCCTTAAGCAAAGCCCACCGAAAGCCAAGTCGCAGAAAGAAATCGTTCCGATTGTCCTCTCAAAAAACTCTTCCCCAGAAGAGAAAACAACCGATACTACAGCACCTACGCCAGCACCAAAAGCAGAAGAAAAAAACTCCTCTTCGGAAAAAAATCCGAAAACATCATCGGTTTCTGAAAGCACCCTGAAAACCGCGTCGATGCCCGCTACCAGCGCGACTTCTATAACCATCGCCGCAACAGCACCGACTTCTGCATCGCCAGAACAAATGGCTCTCGGCAAAGCACAATACGCGCTCTGCCTCGCATGCCACGCAGCCGATGGCAACGGTGCCGCAGGAGTTGCGCCTCCCCTTGCTGGCTCCGAGTGGGTCACTGGAAGTATCGACAACCTCATCCGCATCCAACTGCGCGGCCTTCAAGGCCCCATCAAGGTAAAAGGCACCGAATACAACTTGATGATGATGGCACTCGCGCACCAAACTGACGAACAAATCGCCGCTGTGCTGACCTACATCCGCAATAGCTTTGGCAATCAAGCTTGCGCTGTCACGCCAGAACAAGTTCTCGCGCTACGCAGCGAAGCTGGAAAACCCATGCTCACCGTTGCAGATCTCGAACCGGTTGTCGCCCCGACACCTCCTAAAGCTGCCTCCGGCGAACCTACCGCAACCCAATCCACCAACACGCCGAAGCTCGGCATCATTGATGCCATCGGGTTGCCACCAGTGCTGCTTTTCGGAATTCCGCTATTTGCTCTGTCGTGCTTTGCCATCGGCTTAAAAAATCCTGACTAAGCACCAACTGCCATCATCCGCCAGCCAGATGGGCGATGCAATGCTGCGACCACGTTTCGAGTCGCTCAAACATCGCCCCGCGCAATTCCGATAGAGGAGAAAATCCTAAATCGCTCAACGCATCCTCGCGCGCCACGACATCCGTTTCTTCCAGATCGACCAAATGCACGATACCCAAATGCACTTGCCCAACAGCGTTGGATTCATCATTGAGCAATGCAATGATTCGGCTCGTCCGAGGTCCTAGTTTCTCCAGTTCCTCTTCCAATTCACGCGACACCGCCGCAAAGTAAGCTTCCGGCCCCACACGGCCTTCACCCGTATCGATAGGATTGATATGGCCGCCGACGCCCACGGAAATTTTCGCATGTAGCCGACTTTCCCCGCCGGACTTACCGCGTGTGTAGTGCAGGATTTTTTCGCCACAACGAAAAACACAGTACGGAATCAACTGCTTGTGACTCGGATCCTCCTCTGCTTGTGCGCGATCCATAAAAAAATGATTCGCTGGATCCAGCAAGCGCGTCATCCGCGCATCCACCTCGGCAGTCTGGATCCCCTCAAAGGCACCCATTTCATCAAATAGCGCACGCGGCACCACCAATACTTGCTCACCAGCATACTTTGACATACGCCGACCCTACGCACCCTCAGCCATACCCGCAAGAGCAAATCATCCGCAGATCGGCACCCGATCTTCATCAGTGGCTGCTAGCTTTCTCCGCGCCAAGACCCGTGTGAGAGCGCACGGCAAGCTCGTCGAATTTCAGAAATGATCCGGCGGTATCAAGCATCGGAACCGATGTCAAAAAAACCTCCCAGCCTCTGATGGGTGTTGGAATGCTCCGCGCATGCCCCGACATCTCCTGCTTCCTTGGGTACGTCATCCCACACAACGCGCATAATTTCTTTCACGAACTTCATCAATGCGGCAGGCTGTGATGTTGCTTTCACGGGTAGTGTGCAACACCAGCATTGCACTGTCAATGTTGGCAACATGGATTGTGCCGCGCTTGATCGTCCCTTGTAAAAATTTCCGGTGGCATGATGCTCCCATGGGAAAACGGCACTCCCCGTTTTAGGACATGCACTTTCCCCACGGAAAATGGCACTCCCCGTTTTAGGACATGCACTTTCCCCACGGAAAATGGCACTCCGCATTTTAGGACATGCACTTTCCCTACGGAAAATGGCATTCCCCGTTTTAGGACATGCACTTTCCCTACGGAAAATGGCACTCCTTGTTTTAGGACAAGCAGTTTCCTATTCTGCCAAGCAGCTTGGAGGAAGATTGCTGCTTCATCCGCACACACGGCACGCCCAAGGAAATGACCCTGCGGTGAGTAGAATACGCGGCCGAGAATCTACCCGATCTTCATCAGTGGCTGCTAGCTTTCTCCGCGCCAAGACCCGTGTGAGAGCGCACGGCA
>JAIYDP010000108.1 GCA_027487435.1 Verrucomicrobiaceae bacterium
GGCCTTGCCGCACACTTTGGCCCCCCCCTCCGTCCATCCCCCCCCCCTTTCTGCTTGTCTGCCCCATCTTCTCTCGCCAACAAATGCGCCCCACCCCCCGCGAGCGAAGACTCGACGGCGTCCTCGTCCTCCGCAACTTTAACAGAGCCTCGTTTTGTCTTTGTTAGCTCCGCCGCTGCCGCCTCGTCGCCTTCAGAGACAAGAATAAGAATCTTCGATGACAAGTCCTTCGTCGGCGGCCTTGACCCCCCCCCCCCCGAAGCACTCGGCCGCGTTTGCGTCGCGCCAGCTCGGCGCGGTGTTGGGCGCCGCTCGGTTGGGGCGGCTGTGGCGGGGGGGGTTGGTCTGCTGAAGGCTCCTGATGTTGTTTTCTGCGAAGAGGGACGGGAGGGGGGGGTCGATGTCGGGGGGTCGGACGTCGCGGCGACGACAGCATCGGCAGGAGGTGGAGGAGGGGGTAGAAGTGCCTCGTCGAAGAGTTGGGCGGCGAGGAGGGGGTCGACGTCGTACACGACCTTCGCAGAGACTGTGGCGAGGACTGGGGCCACGTTGGGGACGGTTTCAAAACGCCGCATTCAACCGATGAGCCGACATGTACATCTGACTTGTCAAAAGGACTTTGTACTGGCGTTCATGACTGGGCTTCGACGATGCTGGGATGGTTGTTTGGCTGACAGCGGGGCCATTTTGCGGGCCTGAAGAAGATGAACGCGGCCAGAGGATGGCTCTGAGCGTCCCAATCGAACTGTGGACGAAAACGGTCTGGGGCATTCACAGAGAGGGTACATGGTGGCGCAAGGCTATGGACGGTCCCCACCCCGTCAGTAGGACACGACGCTAAGGGACAGATGTCAGCTGAGATCTCGTGAGTCGCAGTCGTTGAACAACGCCTCCATGCAAGCGCTGTTCGCCAAGTCCAGCGTTCTTAATGGACAAGAAAGACAAGGTGGAGCCCAACGCGCTATCTCAAGGGACCGAAGATTAGGTGACAATTTTGTGGATTCTCGCTTTGACGAATGTGCATGCAGGCATCGGCGCTTTTTTTGCCATCGCAAACTCGCTCTCTTCGAGTTCACACTTTCAAGAGAACAGAAGCAACTTCAAGCCAAGCCAAGCCAAGCCAAGTCAAGCCAAGTCAAGTCAAGTCAAGTCAAGTCAAGTCATCCGTCGAATGTGGTTGCTCCTTCTTCCACGCGATGTGCTCGCTCTGCTTGTAGCTTTGTCATCGCTCAGGTCGAGGGTCAACCTGCAGCGCACATGTCGCACTCTTCGAGACGTCTCTCTGACGAAGGGTATCTGGGTCGAGAGTTACGACGCACTCTTCGTGCGCCACTCGTGCGTCCACCTGCTCTCCTCTGCAACCGATTGGATGAGCGCCTACGTCTCTCATTTTCTCCGCCATAGTCGCATCGAACAGATTGGCCACAAGATCGCGCACTATCTCCGCCGCAGTACGTCCTTTCCTCCGTACGAGCAAGGTCGCTGGACGTCGCTCTCAAATGGCACCTTCTCCCGCCACACGACCCCAGACGCCGACCTCTTGTCCGCCCTCGGCTACACATCCTTCGCCGACACATACGACATGGGCGATGAGTCAGAGTTCAGCGTCCTCGTCACCGTCGAAACCCCCCACCCCCCCGAAGACGTCTTTGACGCAGCCCTTGACGTCGCGTCGTGGGGGACGTGGGATCACGCCGTCGCCGCCGCTGACGTCGTCCACGCCATCGCCCCCATGCGCTTCTCCGATGGGTCCAAAGGCGCCCTCGACGTGATTCGAATCCACTACCCCCCCGGCCCCTACGTCTGCCTGCGCGTACACGCGCGCTGTCCCGATGGGTCGTTCTTCGTCGGACACGTGTCTGACCCTGAGGGAGTCCTCGCAGCGTATTTTGGCCTTCGTCGGCGGGACGTCGGCGCCGCCGACGCGTTTGACCTCCTCGGGCTGGACCCCGATCGGATGTGGCTGATCTTGCCGACGGGCTTTCACATCACGCCGATGGGGGGGGGGGGTTGCCGGCTAACGCATGTGTTGCACTTGAACACGCGGGAGTTGTGTCCGCCGCAGCTTGTGCAGCATTTTGTGAGGATCAAGTCGTTAACGCTAAAAAAATTCATCGACGAGGTGGAGTCGAGGAAGACTGCGCGCAAGGAGATAAAAGCGAGATTGGAGCGGCGGTTTTTAGGAGGGGTTGGCGAGGTTGACTCCATGTATGGGGTGCCGCAGGGCAAGGACGTGTACCGGCACTACTTGGGGGGGGGGGTTGTCGCAGCCTCCGACGATGCTCGTGCGGCCGCTGTTGGACAAGAGGAGGGTTTTCATCTGAATGACTTGTGAATGTAAATTGTATTTGTTGATGGCGCAATAAATGCGTCGGGTGTAGACTTTGATGGCGTGAATGCAATCGAAGATGCATCGAGGGCCAGTCGAACTTGAAAGCACCCCCCCCTCATCCCCCTCGCCGTCGCTCAGCCACTGCCATGTGTCACGTCGTCAGCTCAAACGACTACCGTCCGGCTGCCCAGCCTCCGCTGAGATGCGCCCTGCCGTCGTGTGGTGTCACGCTTGGGTCGTCAAGTGTCACTTGCAATGCCCAAATCAAGCGTCAGGCCGTTTTACTCCCTCAGCGCATACCCTCCTTCCTCAGCCCTTGGCCCCCCCCGCCTCGTGTCCCTCGTATAATTCATATCGCTGGACAATCCCTGTACCATGGACTCCAGCGGAGGGAGGGGGAGGGGGGCGATTGTCCACCCCACGTGCTCACTCTTGAGCACCTCCGCCATCGCCCACCGCCTCGTCCGCGTCCCCGCAGCGGCTCGACTTGATGGCGGTGCTGCCCCTCAGCGCGCCCGCAAGCTGCGCGCACTCGTCGCTGCGGTCGCTGCGCTGCGGATGCGAGCGCTGCTTGCAAAAGCTCACGCCGAGGCAGAGGTCGACAATGCGGGTGCAAGCCGCCAGCACGTCCGCAAGTGCGGCTGAGGAGAACTTGGCGCCAGCGGCGTGAGGGTGCGCGGCGTCCTGCCCACCCTCGAGGTGCAGCTGCTGCACGTGGGTCCACGTCTTTTCTTGACTTTTACTTTTTTGGCAACGGACGTCCCCGCCGGTCTCGAAAATGCTGTCGATGGCACCAGCGACGGCCTCAACGACGTCATCGAATCCCTCCGCTTGTCTTACCCAGCGATGAGACGCCAGCAGCCTCACGTCGCTGCTGAAAGTACGCCCCCTTGCCGCCTCCCCCGAGCAGCTCGCCATCACCCTCGCGCCGCCCAAGTGCGCCTCGAAAGCACCGCCCGGGAGTGTTGCTGCGCTTGAGCAGTGCTTAAGGAGGACGACTCGACTGACGAGCGTCTTGTGTGCGTTTTGCTCGTGTCGTCGTGATGTGCGCAGGGCACGGCGCTGGAGATGTCGGCGCGAAGGCACTTGCGGGGGTCGGGGGCAAGAGCGGGAGGCTGCGGGTGCTGGGATTGGGTTGAAAGGGGGGGGCACGGCAAAGAGAGAATTAAGGCGGGGGGGGGGAGACGCAGGAAGAGGGTTTAAAACGCAGGAGGAGGGGGGGAGGTAGCATTTCAACCCCACCCGACAGCTGATCTCAAAAGATAACAGGCAAGGTGATTTAACTTGGCTTCACTTCAAGACGTGATGCCCCCCCCCCCTACAAATCACTTGTGGCTCAGCCGAAACTGCCGCAGGTCCCCGTCGAGATGCTCCGCCGCAATCCCGCGCAGGTCCTTTTGAATCGCCAAGTACCGCCCCTCCCCCGTCGCTTCGTACGCCGCCTTCGCCACTTCAAACCGCCTCCCAACCGCATCCAGCTGCTGCTGGCGCGAAACGCCCGAGCGCGCGAGCTCCTGCGCGTCGTAGCCGGACTTGCGGCCGGCGTCGTGGAAGACTTCGCCGGTGATGTGGTGGTCGATCTGCCGGTCGCGGATGTTGGTGTCGCGAGAGCCCATGCGGTAGTTTTGGTGGCTCCACGCGCTGTAGTTGTCGCGCTTGACGCCGTAGTGCTCCAACAGGCTGTTGGCGAGGATGTGGCGCGTGTCCTGGTCGCCGCGGACGCGATGGGCTGCGGCGTATGTGGACTTTCCTTGGTCGAAACTCCTGCTCATGATCGAAGGGGTGGATGGAGGTGTTGTCTCAAGCGATCGGAGCGGCTATTTATAGATACCTCACAGACGCGCATTCGGCTCTGAGATCTTCACAGACGGGGAGCGAAAATGATAAAGAATAAATGACTGCGAAGAAGAGCAAATACAAAAAGGTCGAGGGAACGTGCCGCACTTGCACATTTAAGCGCAAAATGCTACTTGCAAGAGGCTGCGGCGTCAATTGCAATTTTAGAATAATTTCTCTAATTCCTTAAAAAAAATATCTGTTAGCAGACTTTGGTTGCTTCTTTGCTGGCGTCTCAACGTTTCGGCGCTGCGTCGAGCTCGTTTTCACGAGGGTTTTCGCCCCATTGAGAGGAATGTTTCCCTTGTGGGGCTATCATTTTGCCCCCCCCCCTCCCGCGGTGGGGCCAGCGCCACAGTGTGCAGGCGCTGCGGCACATGTGCGGCCATGCAACTCTTGAACCCTTTGCGAAGCGGAAATACTGTCGGCTTTTACTCCCCCCCTCAGCTCGTCCAAAATCTGCGCGCCGCTCTGTCGCATACGCGGGCAAACCCGAACGCTCTGCCACCCTCCGCACCCCTCCCCTCACCGACCCGCACGCTTGCCATGGCGGGCAGAAGCCAATGCAGTTGTCGTTCCTCAGTAGGGCCGGTAGTGATTTCGTTAAATAAACAAGCTGTTAAGTCACCAACGACCGCGACGGCATGACTCGGATCCACCCCGACGGCTCGTCTTGGACCCCCCCAAGCCTCGAGGAAGCGAAGCGATTCCGCCGCGAGGGTGGCCCCATGGAAATCACATCCGAAGGGGTACCCCCCCACCTCCACCCCCCTCACCGCACAGACCACGCAGCCGTTCAAAATCCTCAGCGCCCCCGACAAGCTCTCGGACATCAGCGTCGGCATGGGCCTCTACTTCTCCATCCTCGTCACCCCCCCCCCCCCGCGCGCTCACGCCGCCAGAAGCGCCTGACCATCATCTTCCTCCTCGCCTTCCTCGTCTCCACCCCCACCCTCATCTTCTCCATCCTCGGCTCAACCGGCGCCCTCACAAAGGCCAGCCCGACGGAGGCCCTGAGCGTCCTCTCCATCGCCGGCCTCTTCGCCCCCAACGCCACCGCCGCCACGACGGGCTTCGTCGCCGCGACGTTTGGGGACTCCGGCTGCAGCGAGACGGTGTGCAAGATCTGTTTTCAGGCGCGCTGTGCGTCGGGTGAGGCGAAGACAATCGTCGTCATGATGACGTCGCTTGTGCGGGGGGAGGGGGGGGGGGGGGTTGTTTTGATGAAAGGGCATGTGGTTTTGCAGTAGTTTGGGTGATCTTGTTTGTATTGGGGGGGGGTATTTTTCAAATGCCCTCTTGGGTGCTTGTCATGCTTTGGGGAAATACGTATTCTGCTTTGATACGCGTGACAGGACCTCGGCTACTCCGCGCTGATCGTCCTCTCTGCGTTTTTGCTCAGTCGCTTTATCAAAAATAAGGCCAAGGCTATCGACGAGAATTCGATCACGGTGACGGACTACACCATCGCCGTCCGGGGCCTGCCAGGTAAGAGGGGGGGGGGGATGGTTTGGTCGGGAAAACTTCGAAATTGGATATTTTTTTTAAAGAAATCCATCAATGATCACCCTCTGCGAAATCTAGTGCAGACGAGAAATAGATAAATAATAATAAACAGATAATAGATACAAATATAATCGGCGGCCTAAAATATAAAAAAAATAGCCGACGTCAGCACGTCGGAGGTCGCCAAATTTTTTAAAGCCTACGGCGCGGTTGAACAGGTTGAGGTCTACCGCCGCGGCCGTAGGCTCATCCGCCTCATCCGCGCCAAGGCCGCGCTCAAAATTCAAGTGCTTTTGCTCTCATGTGTTTGATCAAACTCGAATCATCGCAAAAGGAGATCATCAACTTACGTTGGCAGTCTGTATGATGCGTGTAATGACATGTTTTCCTCCCGGTGATGCAGGAAGTTCCTGTGAAGGATAAAGAGGCTTGATGTAGTACTCAGATTTACCGTCCATAATCACGCCATCCTAATAAAAGTAAAGATTAAAATACACGTTCAAAAAATTCCAGCTTCATTCTTTCTTTATTATAAAAAAAGCATGGTATGATGAATTTATTTGAATGAACAGTTTTCAATGATGCAAATGCATCAAAATCAGGTGATAAAACTCACGATGCCGTTGCATGTGCTCACTGCGGCTCCACCGTAAGGTCGAATTCCATTGGCAAGAAGATTTCCCTGTCTATTCGTTCAATAATATGTTGCACGAGACAAACTTGTTATATAATCAACATGGTGGCGACGGATGTATCTGAATTATAGAAGATGATATCTCATTCCAATCTCCTCTTGACGATATCAAGAGTGATGCAGCCTATGCATGAATGTTTCATTTTATTTTGA
>JAIYDP010000463.1 GCA_027487435.1 Verrucomicrobiaceae bacterium
AAGACGCTTTGCGGTAACGACGTGGTACTTCGATGAGAGAGAAAGGAGGACTGCGTTGCTGCAATCCCAAGATGAAGAAATGGCAGAGAGACATCGAATTGAAGATGAAATCAAGAAGTGGTTGCATGTCGTGACGTTGCCTTTTCTTCGGTCATCGACGGAGCCGCTGTAAACGCCGAAGATCTTTCTGCTCGAACATTGTCGCCGACTCGCGAATGCAATGACAATGACAATGACAATGACAATGACAATGACAATGACAATGACAATGACAATGACAATGATTGACGTTGACCGCCACTCCGAAACGAAGCAATGGACGATCTGACTGTGGTCGATCTCACTGAGTTCATAAGCAACCTCTCTGATGCGTCATCCACAGAAGAGCTGGGCAAGAAAATCGCTGATTCTTTTCATCGCACTGGCATTTTGATTGTGAAGGATCCTCGTGTCTCGGAGCAAGATAATTCTGCTTTTATTGACATGATGGAAACGTACTACGATCAAGACGACAGTGTCAAATCTCGTGATGCTCGTCCTGATATACACTTTCAGGTATGGTGTGGCTGTCGCCGATAACCATTGAGGTTGGCGCAACTCCGGCATACGTTGAGGTTCCGAGGGATCATTGCATGCTGATCACAAATCAAACTGAAGAAAATAAGGCGCGGAAGCCGCATGGAGCTGACCCAAAATGGAGGTTCGTGGTCTCCGTGATTTGTTTTTTGATTTTGTAGGTACTTTTGGCGCATCGGAGCCAGGCCCGTAGACACTGAATTTGCCGACCTCAATGCTGAAGATGTTGTCCCTGATGGCTTTCCAGAGTGGTCCGAAGTGATGAATTCTTGGGGGGATAAAATGCTCAATGCTGTTCGTGCTGTCGCTGAGCTCGCAGCCATTGGGTTCGGACTTGAAAGGAATGCGTTTGTTTCCCTAATGGAGCACGGCCCTCATCTTCTTGCTCCGACAGGGTCTGATTTGGACAAGCACCGAACTGAGGGCGAAATTCTGGCTGGGTTTCACTACGATCTTAACTTCATTACTATCCACGGAAAGAGCAGATTTCCTGGACTCTTTGCGTGGACTCGATCAGGCAAGCGTATTCCAGTGCGGGTCCCTGATGGATATCTCCTTTGTCAAGCTGGAAAGCAGTTCGAAATTTTGACTGGTGGAAACGTCATTGCTGGCCACCATGAAGTGATTTGCTCCAAAGTTTGCTGATCTTTCGCCGGCTCACGACTGCAGGATACTATTGCTGTCATTGAAAAAGCTAAGGCTAGCGGCAAGATATGCTGGAGGGTTTCGTCCACTCTCTTTGCGCACATTCGCTCTGACGCAATTTTGAAACCTCTGGGAGCTCTTGGCGGAGAGAACAAGAGCACCTATCAACCAATTAAGGCTGGTGATCAAGTTCGCCATGAGCTTGACACAATCAAGATCAAGCGCAGCTAATTCTTCTTGTTTGTGCATTTTTGAATACAGACGCTTGTAGTACAAATTACCGTCATCTATCACGCTGATATCTCTTCTGTTCTCGCAATCTTGATGAAAACTTCTTCCAGAGTAGTATTGGCGATTCCCCAATCACGGATTTTCAGATTGTCCTTCGATGCCGTCAGGCGTTGAAACACTACATCAAGAGAAGTGTCTTCGACAGGAACTTCGAACTTTTGTGTTCCTCCAAGTGCATACACGATCCTGCAGTTCGGCGATAGCTCTTTGACTACATCTCTGACCGCAACTGCAGTGGATTCCTCACCAGTGACGGTGAGCAGAAGGAAACCTCCGTAACGCGAGGTTAGCTTTCCAAGTCAGTGGAAGCATCATTCAACGCACCTCCTTGGGGTTTCCAATGACTTTGAGCTGCCCGTTAACGAAAATTCCAAGACGATCGCAGAGAGCTTCTGCCTCCTCCATAGAATGTGCTTTAGCATGAGTAAGAGATGAAACAAGGAAAACTTGTTAAGATGATTGCCTTTGTCTTCTTCGCCTCCTTGATCGCTTCCCACAGACTCCTTCGTGATGCGGGATCCAGCCCGGTAGAGGGCTCATCCAGAAACACAACAGAAGAGTTTCCAATAAGAGATATGGCAACAGAAAGCCTTCGCTTCATGCCGCCACTGTACGCCCCCGCAGCTTTGTCTCCGACTCCACCTTTGTGCAGGTTCACTGACTCTAAGGCTTTTTCGACAGCATCATGCAGGGCGTGGCCGGTCAAATTCTTCAATCGACCATAGAAGTACAAATGCTCTCGAGCAGTCAGGATTTCCCACAAAATACTGATGGGTTAGCAACTGGAGACGAAATCAAACTTGTCCTGAGGACAGACCCCAATCGTAGCGTAAACATTATCCATGTCTGTGCGGATATCGCTGTTCTCAATTACAGCAGTTCCAGACGTAGGCGACGTAAACCCGCACAACATCTTGATCGTCGTTGTTTTACCAGCCCCTATGGAGTAAACATGGAACAAAACTTTTTAACCATTCGGTCCCAACATTCCCAAACAAGCTCCTCGGGGTAATCCGAGCGAAAGATTTCGAACGGCAACATGGGCAGCTTTCCCGCCAAAGGGAGGATACACCTTTCAGGTCATCATGAAAATAACACGACCCGAAACCTTCCTCAACGACTTCACAATAAGGACATCGTCCACAGCACCACCGCTCTCCACCCTCACACGCTCAGCAGCTACATCAGGACTCTCCATCTCGACAGCGATGTCAATTTGCTTGTCCTTGGCAGCCATAGTCACCTCCACCACCTTCTTCTTCTTGAAAATGTCTAAAAAGAAGAGAGGATGCCTCGAAGAACCCGCGCCAGAGTCAACGACTTGCTCCAGATACAATGCCAACACAGTGAAGACAACGAATTCAATCGCAAAAATGAGCATCACTTCGCCCAGGCCATTCTTCGGGTCTCTCAAGTTGGACCACCTCATCCCGTACTGGCCAGAATAGACCCCCTGGAATGCGTACTCAGCTAGCTCGTAAAGACCCCTATACAGAGCAAGTGGTGGCACAAGATTCAGCAGCGTCAGAGCAAAGGCAGGAGTGGCTGGACTCGTTACGAAGAACTGAAGCAAGCTGCTTGCGACGATGCCGGAGCCGAACACCCAAAGGTATGACGACACTAAGCGGATCAAAAGAAAGAAAGACGAACAAACCTGATGCAGTCTTCACTGCGGCAAAGAAAGAAGACCAGAGGAAGGCGAACGATACTTGGTTGATGACAAAGAGAAAGTAGAACAAAAATTGAATTCTACAGCATCAAATGAGACTTTCAACTTAACATACCCGTAGTCATTGATACGAAAAATGTTTAGTCTCGCAATCGACCCGAGAATGACGAAGATGATGATATAGAACACGTAGAGCACAAGGTTGTAAGAATATGTAATCATCCAGTATGCTCGATCTGACAACCCCATCATTTTCATCATAATGCGCAGTTTCTGTTCCTTTTCGTAAACTATCGAAGTCACTATCGTTGGAAAGACCAATTGAACGACCCAAACATAAAAGAGTGGGCCCAGGAGGGAGGCAAAGTCAAGTTGCAGACTGGACTGAGGTTTTGGCATCTCTTTGATGCCATCGAGCGTAGCCGACACAGAAGGGAGGCCAGAATACCAACGGAGGAACGCTTGGACGACATAATTGATGGGCTTATTTACACGAAGTAAACTTGGAGGTGCTCCACCGCTGCGCACCGCTTGCACAGTGTCGTTGTAGCTGACAACAACATCAAAAGCATTTCCAGATTTTGAAAGAGAGCGAAAATCATAGGCCATTGCGTACTCGGTGATGTTCTTTCGTGGTCTGAAGTAGCCGCTGTACAGAACGTCATTCATAGCACCAACATCTAATGGATACTGCCAGGGAGTATCAAGACAAGAAATGTTGAGCGACGACAGCGTTGACAGCTGAGATAAGCTGCACATTGCTGTCGCTGACAACTTGGAGCAATTCTGAGAGTAAACGAAAAGGTATGAATCGCTACCACTATCTGCAAACAGAGAGCGCTCAAGATATGTATTTAACAACATCCGTTGCGTACTCCCCTGAAACATAAGAACGTCCAAAAGGGCAACAAACAGTTGGCAATGTCTTAAATATTTCATTCACAAAGCCAAAGCGGGCCAAATTTCTGGTCTTGTTCAAAAAACAATCCCGAACAGCAGAATCAGCAATCAGATCTCGTAGCGATGAACAATTTTGACCAGGCAAAATGGGAGCACTAAGGCCTGTTTGCACCAGGCTACCTAATGTTGTGTTTCCATTGCTGCAGTTAGCCAAACTACTGGACACTGCCGCAGCGAGGCCAAACCTTAGATTCGAGAGAAATGAAGAAGAGAACACAGGATCGGAAAGAGCTGACATGACAGACGTCATCTCTACATGATTAGAGGAAGATGACGAACGTGCACCATCTGTGACAGATTTATTCAATCCTGTAGCAAGAGAAGGCTGAGAAGCAACGTAGAGAGGATATGGGGCACTTGAACTGTAAGTAACATGGCGTGAAGACTTTACAAGAACAGAGGAACTGCCGACGAGGGGCTTGTTATCGCACAAAATCCAGCTTGAACGGGTGTAGCATCTGCGAGACCCCCTGGAGGACACCGGAATTCATTGCGGTCAAGGAGGCGATTAATGACGATCTGAAGTGCTGACAAGAGAACAATGAAGAAGAGAGGAAGCAAGCAGAGGCAGATCGTGTTGCAAGGCCTACGACGTTGATACGTCAAGTTTTTCCGATAGAGAGCATTGACTTGTCGACTCAGAGGCGTCTTTTTCGAAGCCGCGTTGTAGTCCTGAACCATCGTCATGCAACGAGCACTCCGAAAGCGGCAAACCAATCAATAAATGTGTGGTGCGGACGGCGCCTCTGAACTTCCGATCGTTTAGCAACGAGTGGATGCCGTGAAATTACAGTTATTGGGGCAAAGAGCGGTTTCCACACAGCAAGACCTTTTTACTTTGAGGAGTTCCATTTCAATTTAAACTTGGAAACACTACATTTTGTCTTGAATAGATGAATAATGGAAACACTACATATTACATTGAACGAACGAGTACTGGGTACAAAGATTGGTGCGTAGGGTTTCAAACGGGGGGCGAGGGTGGAGCAAAGACGCCAGAAACGAGAGCGATAAAGGAGGAGAAAAAACATTCCTCTGCTTAATTAGTCCCAGATGTGTTGCAGTGATGAATATGCGAATCTGGTGAGCCCGTTGCAAATGTTTGAAACACTACGTTTGAAATCTGATTTCTTGCAGATCCTGCTCTAAAAATAATATTTGTTTAACAAAGTTGCGGCAGAAATGGCCTCACCTGTGTTGGCCCACGTTAATGCAATGTACAGGAAGAATGCAACGTTTCAACGAAGGAGGCCTCTCAACTCGCTCTGCTTGTGTTTGACGCCGACATTTTTCATTATTCTTCTCGCTGTTCTTCAATTTGCTGTGAACAAATTGCTGGATAGACCCGAATTGCGATGTTCTCCTTTAGGCCCATCCAATTCTACTGCATCTCAACTCAATTTCTGTGCAATTCCACAACCTAATGCTTATCCGCCACTCTACTAGTTTATTCGTTCATGACTTTCAATAACTTGCTCAGCGCGCCACCACAGCGATATGTAGGAGAATACGGCATATTGACAACGTCAAACGAGCAGAGCCGTAAGATTTAACAATCCGCTCTGACCAAGTAGAGGGCATTTCTGATCATATACGGGATCTTATTGCACCTCAAACAGTATCAGCAGCATTTTCTGCTGCAAGGCAGCTACTACTTAGCAGAGTCACATCGATTTCAGCGCAATGTGCGACAGGCAATGCAACGGTGATATCGTTGCTTACATCTACCTTGAATGGGAGCTCCTGTCGTTTACTGTCAACTTTGCCCATAGAGGAGACTGCGATGAGATGCATAATGACATCATTCCAGGCATTTGCTGCATTCTCAGTCATGCCTAATCTTCTCTCTTCCATTCAACCCGTATTCTTTTTGTTTATTTCTCTGATTCTCCCAGGGCTCCGACGGGCGGCTGGGGTCGTTGTTGTATGCAGATCGAGCTCTTGTACCCCCTCCTGTTGGCTGGGGTGGGATCTTTTTTCTGTGTTCGAATTGCTCGCGATTGTCTTCCGCAGCTAATTGCGCATCGTGGCAGCTTCGAGACCTAACGGGAGTGTACACCACTTGTCAGCAGCAGCCACTCTTACAGCTGGACAACTATCAAGAGATAAATGACCGTTTGTTTGATGGGTTCTATCGGATCAAGAAAACTGAATTTTCTGGATACAGCCTTGGTTTGCTTGCATTTCTCTTTCTCATCCTCACAGCTTATGACTTCAAAGAAGCATCTCTTGACACATTTTCTGTCAGCGTTTTTTACAATGATACGGTCCAGTCAGCGCCTCAGCGATTCTACAGGGTTCCTGGCTTGATTCGAATGAACAAGAACATCAACATTGGAGTTCAAATGTTTTTGCGTTACGTGACAAATTCAACTCTATTTTCTGCGTTTTTGAGCGGCATTAAGGAAATGCCAAAGCCGGAGACAAGCTTAAATCTGGATTTTGCTTCCATTCTTGGGCCATTGTTTTACGTGTGGGTTTTGCAACTTGTATTTCCGACCATGATCACGTCCATGGTTTACGAGAAAGAATCGAAGTTACGTGACATGATGAGCGTCATGGGACTCTCACCACGTGCTTATGGTCTGATTACCTACACCTTTTTCTTGTTCATTTACATCATCTACATTGTTGTCTTCGTCGTCCTCGGCACCGTCGCACGTGAATCAGTTTCTTTTAACCTCATTTTTTAGGCTTGAACATTTTCCGCCTAAACAACTATGGGTTTGTCCCTAAACCCCGCCCTCTCTTACTTTCTAGAATTCAATTTTTGTTCTATTTTGTTTTTGCTAATAACCAGATTGCTTTGGCGTTCCTTTGGACCTCTTTCTTTGCAACCGTCGCAACTGCCACTGTTGTTTCGTATATGTGGGTGTTTGGCTCTGGAATTATTGCAAGTGCGCTCATCCAGTATTTACTACAGTCTCCTGCTACTCCAGGCATGTTTTTATATTCTTTTTCTCTGACCGCCAGCATATGCAATAATTCTAATGAATCTCGTTCCCCCACTTGCGCTTTATCGTGGCCTGTTTGAGTTTGCTGAGTATGCGTTTCAAGGAGCTTACAACAAGACTTATGGTATGACATTGAGAAACTTGAGGGACCCGGGAAATGGGCTCATTCAAGTTATGATTATTCTTGCTATCGAATGGGCTGTGTTTCTCTTCATTTATTTTGTTCTGGAGAGATTCCGTTTCCGGTCGGTCTCGATCCGTTGCAGGAGGCCCGTTGGCAGCATCTCAATTGGCCACCAGATTGAGACTGCCGTTGAGATGGAGGCACCAGATGTGGCATTGGAACGGCATCAAATTGAATCAGGCACCAGAATAAAGGATGCTTTAGTTGTGTGCAGGCTACGCAAAGTGTATCCTGGCATTCTGGGTTTGCCTGCCGTTACAGCTGTCAAGTCTCTGTCGTTTTCGGTCGGACAAGGGCAGTGTTTTGGCCTCTTGGGACCAAATGGAGCCGGCAAGTCCACCATCTTGAATCTTTTGTCCGGATTTTTGTTGCCTAGTGATGGTTCTGCGATAATTGACGGGTTTGATATGATGACAAGCAGGCGCGCCGTGTTTGCTAAAATAGGGGTATGTCCCCAAGATAAGTGCGCAGGAATCTGAGTTACGTTGACACCCGCAGTGTTTTATGGGAGGCTCTTTCTGCCCGAGAGCATCTTCGTTTCTATGGGCGACTGAAGCGAGTGTCCGAAAAGCAACTGAATGATGCTGTCAATGAGGCTCTCGACTCGGTCAATCTTCTGCGGAGTGGATTTGCAGACAAACCTGCCTCGACCTACAGCGGTGGAATGAAGCGAAGACTAAGTGTTGCAATATCTCTGATTGGTCACTCCACTGTCGTATTCTTGGACGAGCCAAGCACCGGGCTCGACCCGAATTCGAGGAGATTGCTGTGGGAAGCTATTCGGAAAGCAAAGAAGACCAAAGCGATTTTGTTGACGAGTAACCCATTTGCATCATTCTCTAACGAACCAGCTCATTCGATGGAAGAAGCAGAGGCTCTTTGTGATAGAGTCGGCATTTATTCGAATGGCGAGCTCCTTGCAGTTGGTCATCCCCGTGAAGTTCTTGTTTCGTTGTTCTCTGTTTGACTCAGCCAGCTGACATCGCGGTTCAGCGACACTCTTGAACTGACAGTTTCAACTGACGACATCGAGGAGCATTTGGACATCGTGTTAGAGCATGTCATGGCAATGTCCAAGAAATGTAAGAAGGTTTACGCTTGCTCTGGGACTCAAAAGTTTGAAATTCCGGCGTCCGACATTCCTCTTGAGAAGATTTTTATTGACATGGATTCGTTGAAGTTGAAACTTCCCATAAAGGATTGGGGTGTTGCACACGCATCCTTAGAAGATGTGTTCCTGCATGTCGTCGACAAGACAAAGTAAAAATGTTTGGCACTAGAGCCGTCGAAGTTGATTTTCCCTGTCATCAGAGCGAAACCTTCTGAACACTTATCGCTTACATCAAGAATTCCACGCTGCCACGCTTTGTCCTCTCTTGATATCAACAAATTGGTAGACCACAAACGCGCGCCTCTTTGTGCCACAGTTCTAGCACTTTAAAGCTGCACGAGCTCAACAAGGTGTGTGGATGATATCAAAAAAAAAAACTCTTTTTTTAGTATCCGTGACACTAAAGTGTCATTACTTTAATCCACCGTAAGTGTTAAAACTTTAGTTTTCATAAACGACGGCTAAGCATCAATTAGTTTGATGAATTGAACATTACTTATTATACACGCAAACAAATAACTCTATATTAAAGTAATTCAAAAGCAAAACCAAAAGAGAAAAATTGATCGGGGGGATTTTCAAGGGGGATAAATTTTTCATAACATATATAAATAAAAAGAATATTAAAGATCAAAAAATAATTCCCCCCTTATAATTTCCCCCGTATAATTTTACCCAAACAATTATCAAGAAAAACAATAGGAGAGAATTGTCGGGGGCTTTTATAAGGGGGGGATTTATAAGGATGTTAAAAATAAATTTTATTTACATAAGTGTATGAAAATGTTTTCCCCCTTGAAATTTCTCCCGTATTAAAAAACCCTAAACCCTAAACCCTAAACTGGGGTGGGGTTTAGGATTTAGGGTTTAGGGTTTAGGGTGGGTTTAGGGTTTAGGGTTTAGGGTTTAGGGTTTAGGTGAGGGGGATGTTTACTCACATGCCAATGTCTACACGGCGCTCACGTTACAAATTTTTCTAAAAATATTTCCGTCTTCAAAACATTTTCTAAAAATATTTTCACGTGTCAA
>JAIYDP010000133.1 GCA_027487435.1 Verrucomicrobiaceae bacterium
ACGCCAATGTGTCAACGCCAACGCCAATGTGTCAACGCCAATGTGTCAACGCCAACGCCAATGTGTCAACGCCAATGTGTCAACGCCAATGTGTCAACGCCAACGCCAATGTGTCAACGCCACTGTGTCAACGCCAACGCCACCGCCACGGCAAGTCACTTTGAGGTCGGCCGTGTCTCCGCCGCAACACGTGGGCACCCCCCCGTCTTCGAAATTTAAATCCAGTCTATTGTACACGGAAACTCACAACGGCGCGTCAAAAAGCGCCACCAGCTCCACCCCCAGCCCTTCGCGCACGGCTGCGGCCGTCAAAAAAAAAAAAGAAAATTCTACCAACTTCGCGCCGGCTCGCAGCTCTCCGCGCGGCCTCCCCCCCCACCCCTCCCTCCAACTTCTTCGGCGCGACGCACTCCAACGCTCGCCGCTCGTAAAAATAATTCAGCGCCACGCACGTTTTGACGCCTTTCGAATCCAGCGTGATTGTAAAATAAACACTCTTTTTTTCGGGATTTAGAGCAACTGCTGAGGTCTCGTTGCGGAGGGGGTGCGGCGCTGAGAGGCAGAGCGACGCGGCGCACCCCCCCAGCACAGGGGGGAGGTTGAGGAGCTCCTCAACGACGGCAGGGGGTGCGAGGATTAAATTAACAAACGCCTCGACTGTTAACTCGCAGAGGGGCTGGACAAAAGCCTGCGACGACGCAATTTGCGACAGCTGCGTCGTCATTTCCTCCCGCGCCGCATCGTCTAAAAATAGATCAGACGCGCGGGTAAGAGTCAAAAGTACCTTTTATCACCCCTTCGACGCTCATTTTCTCGTCCTCGCCAATTTTAAAATCAAAAAAGTCCCACGGCGTCTCCACTCCCACCCCCCCCCCCCCCCTGTGGGCGGAGAACCCCTCCCCCAAGTCGCGGCAGAGCGCGTCCGCTACGGCCTCGCAGCGGATCTCCAGCGCCGTTGCCGCGACGTGGACGTAACAGACTGTTAGCACCTCCGCAAGGACGCGGAAGTCGAACGAGAAATTTGAGTCTGCGCTTTGAAGACGATATTCCACACTGTTAGCGACGCGGGAGAAGGTCTGCAGCGCGCGGCTGATGGCGCGGCGCAAGCGGTCGGGGTCGGGGAGGGGGGTGAGGGGGGGTTTGAGCGTGACGCTTCGGCAGCCGTCTGGAAGGGGGGGAGTGAGTTTGAGATGAGGGGGGGGGGGGGGTCACCCCGGACGTGGACTGTGGAGCCGTCGGTTGACCACCCGAGCTCAAAAGCGTACGTTTGTTTGTTAAGGGGGGGGGTCAGTATCGGCTAAATAATAAATGCATGCAACGGTTAAATCGAAGGGGCGGATATTTGCGGCGGAAAATCATCGCGAGGCTTGCCGCCGTGGCCGCAACGACCGCAACGTCACCCGGCGGCGCCTCGTAACCCTCCCAAAAAGACTCCACCCCTCGCACAACCCGCGCGCAGCCAAAGGCGCGCTGCGCTCATAAGGGGGGGGGTTGGAGAGAGGGACGGTGATGAACTCGCGGGGGGGGTAGCCGCGCGATTGGAGGCGGCGGAGGAGGGGGCCGAGGAGGGGAGAGTTTGGGATGACGTTGATTGATGGGCCATCATCAATTGACCATGACATGACAACCTTGACCTCCTGGCCACGTCAAGGGCACGTCAAGGTCACGTCAAGGTCACGTCAAGGTCACGTCAAGGTCACGTCAAGGTCACGTCAAGGTCAAGTCAAGGTCACGTCAAGGTCACGTCAAGGTCACGTCAAGGCCACGTCATGTCAACGTCAAGGCCACGTCAAGGCCACGTCAAGGTCACGTCAAGGTCACGTCAAGTCAAACCTCTTGGGACGACGGCGTGTCGTCGCGGCGAAGCGAAGCGACGGACCCAACGGACGTCGCGGCGATGACGCGGACGAAGTTTCGCTCGCCCGCAACTTGAGGAGGGGGGGGGTCAGGCTGAAAACAAAGACTGAACATACGAGCGGAGAGCTCTAAATTAAAAGCTGTTAGCGCGTCGATGCCCTTGACAACGCTGACAACGTCGTTGACAGCTGTCAACCCAACGGCCAAATGCCCCTCCCGCAACCGCGCCCCCTCCGCAAGTGTCCGAGCCGCGACTGTTCGTCAGGACACCCCCCCCCTGAAAATGGGACCTGATTGCGTGGCGCGAAGCGAAGCGAATGCCGCACGCACGACGTCGACGGACGTTGTTGCGACCTCGCGCACGATGAGCGTCCACCGCCCCTTCCCTTCGAAGCGAATCGAAACGTTCCGAATCGCCCCCCCCCCCACCGCAACCACCACCTCCTCCCCGCGCAACGTCGCCTCCATCCCCACCTCCCCCACCGCCGCGTGAATTTTTGCAAGCGCGCGCACCCGCCTGCACCCGTCAGCAAGTTAACAAAAAAGCGCGTTTGGCATTAATCCGAAATAAATTAAAAGGCTTCTTTTAAACCCTCACGAGGCCCTGCGCGTGAGCGCGTCGACTGCGCGCACGAGGCTGTCGACGGCAGCGGCGCCGCGCTTTGTCTCTTCGCGCTCTAAATTAAAAACTAACTGAGGATTCTCCCTTCTCCGTTAGCAAAACACCCAAAATTGACAAACGTCTTCAATTTTGTTAGCGCCACGTCGTCGAGGTCCAACTCAATGCGCCCCTCCTCGCCAAGTCCAAACATAACAGGGACGCTCAGCCCTTTTAGCGCCGCCGCCGCCTCAACCGCCGCGTCCACAACCTCCACCTCCGCGCCGTCGACCGCCAGCCGCTCGCACACCTCTCGCAGCAAATTCTTTCTATTTTTAGAATCGCATGAAAAGGCTATTTTTTAACGAATAAGCTCAAAGTTCCGCCTCACCGTTACGGCGCGCCGCATGACCGTCGCGGCGGCGATTGGCGCAGGGGCTGCCTCGTCGATGCCTTTGGGGAAATTAAAAAAAAGGGTAAAAATGGACTTCGAGTCGATTTTCCATTTTCTAAAAATAGAACGCCCGTTCGGTCGTCAACGCCCACGCGCAAAACGGATATTTCAAATATTTTAACAAGAATCGAGGGTACTGCGTCGTTATCGCGGGAGGGGAGGGGGGGGGATCACAGGCGTCGCAAGACGCGCTGAGCTCGACGGCGCGAGATTTAAAAAGCGGCTCGGCGGCGACGGCGGCGTAAAAGTTTGAGAGGCGGTGCTGTTTGTTAATTTTAATCACGTCGCGGAAAATGTCCGCCAGCGACGAAGTTGTGGCCTCCCAAAATTAAAAAAGAGCTTTTAGGCCGCACGATTTGCGCCACAAGGTCGCGGCCGTTCGGGTCAATCAGCGGCGGCTGATGGACAAGCCGAAACGTCCCGTCGTCGTTCGCAAGGAGCCGAAAGTGGCCTTTGGAGTCAATATTTTCCCGCCAAAACGGCGACAATGGCGGGATGGGTCGGCGGAGGAGCTGCGGGGTGAGGGGGCGTGATGCGCGTATTAACTTCCAATACGTCAGCGAAAATGCGCGATCGGCGACGTTCGGCTGAGCGGAAATCGGTTGGAGGATGAGCTGCTGAAGAGTAACGGCTTCGTCTGTTAGGGAGTTTATCCTGGCGAGGGTCGAGGCTTTAACTAATTCGTTAACTACCCCCCCCCCAGATCAAACCCATGAGGATGTGGATGGCGGCGAACGGGTCGTCCCAAGATTTAACAATCCCGCTAACAAACCATTTTAAATCAACCGCAGGGACAGCCGCGGCGTGGGCGGAGAGGATGAGCCACTGGGGGGGTGTTTTTGAGCTGTCAATTGACATTGACAGCTCGTACACGTCGCGCACGCCGCAGGAGAGCAACCCATCCGCTGCGCAGTGAGCTTAACAGAACCTTAACGAACATATTTTAAAAATAGTTAGGGACTTGGGGAGGTTGGCCTTAATTAACAGAGAGCGAATTGAGTTATTTAACAGGGTGACGGCAACTTCTTTAGCACCCGCCTCGTCCTCCTCCTCAGCCGCCTGAGGGGGGGGGGGGGGGGTCAGCTGCGGGGAGATAACAAACAGACATCAAAGCCAATGTTTGGGACGCCAGTAAACACCCCCCCCCCCAGCGCATCCGCAGCCGTCCTCACGTCGTACATCGACACCCTCCACACATCAACCCCCCCCCCCCCCCCCCCCCTTCCTGTCGCGGATCGCCTCCCCCGTGGGGCGGTCCAGCGCGTCCATGTGCGTCCCCACAATC
>JAIYDP010000478.1 GCA_027487435.1 Verrucomicrobiaceae bacterium
AGCAGCAACATGCTGTTGATGATTTTTTTTTTTTTACAGATTGATGGATGCATCCATGCCCCGACTATACGTTTTCGTCTCGCGATCAAACTCCGCATCGTTTGTGATTTTCGGCGCAAAAAAGCGGCTCCCCTGAAGGAGCCGCTTGCAGATTGAGACGAGTGACCTCGTCACAGATTATTGTGGAAGAAGCACGTTGGGAATCAAGGCAGTAGCGCCAGTTCCCCAAACGGTGCCTTGGCCAGCTTCGAACAAAGTATTGCTCGTGCCAGGAAGTTTCACGCGATTGTCACGAGGGTCAAGGCGCTCGTCTTTGGCTGCTCCATCAATACGCATATAAACGCCACGGCTGTCATACGGCTCGGGTTTGAACACAGCATCGGCACCGCCACTGACGACGGGTGCGCAGAGGTAAGGAATGCCACCATTGTCGGAAGTACTAAGACCGCGTGGGCCAGAAGTATTTCCGGATCCGCCTGTCACTAAGACATAGGCAAAGCCGCATTCACCGCGTTGCAAGATTTGCTGCGCAGGCTGGATGACGTTGTCTGGTTTTTTGTTACCCGCAGGGTTGCCGCCTTTTGCATAGAAAACTTCTTCAGATTGAGCGGTCGCACTGGCGATCAATTGTCCGAGCAAGGTATTTGATGCTTGCCCTGTAAACTGACCAAGTTGGTCATCTTGCAGTGCCGTATTGTTATCGGGAAAACTCCCGAAGTCGCTTTCGAAGTCCATCATCACCAAATGAATGTTTTTCATGTTATTGATGGCTTGTACCTTATCCACTTTTTTCCGCTGTTTGAGAATAGCGGGAGTGGCCAATGCCGCGAGAGCGACGATAATCGCGATCACGACGAGGAGTTCCACGAGAGTGAAACCCTTACGATTCCATTTTTTTTGTTTCATATTGTATTTTTGCTTTTTGTGTTTTTATGAGATGAAAGCATTACGCAACAATGCGCCGCGCAAAACTTCCGGTTATGATATACCGCAGACAATTGCCTACAGTCTGATAAAGCTACTCTATCTTCATGCCATAGCAAGGGAAAAATTCCGAAAGCTACAAGATTTTTTGATGGAACCTGAAAGAGAAAATGAAATCAGTATTTTTTGCCTGAAATTCTTTTTCTAAGGATCTGGATCGCTCTTTCGTTCCCACGGTATGCGATGGCAATTCGTCGCAGCAAGAAAAACCACCCTAACAAAAAAACAAGTATGATCCACGCAGAACTCAGCCCCCAAGCCAAGGCCCACCTCATGGCCATCCGCCGCAACTCGACCATCGCCTCCGTCGTGATCGCATTCCTCATCGTCGCCCTCCTCCTCATCGTGCTCGGCTTCTTTTTTATGAAGCCGATGCTTGTGCAGCACGAATTCCCAACAGTTTACATTAGCCCAGGTGTGATCGAGACGCCCCCAAGTGTGAAAGTGGTCAATCTTTCCCGGCAAAAACCCACACGTCCGACTTCTGCGGGAGCCAAAATCATTGTTGCCAACACGTCCGCCAATTTCGCGATTCCCGTTCCTGAAGTGGACACGGTGACTCCGACAAGCGTTGTCGGAGTCGGGGATGATTTTGATCAAGGCATTTTCACCGATACCGAAGGAGATGGACCAGGAGGCATGCATGGCTTAATTCCGCACGAGGTGAGCCAACGTTGTTCAAAGCAAGATCGCTTGAATCGTCTCGACCAGACAGGCGGCACCGAGCAGTGTGAAGAGGCCGTTCTCAAGGCTCTACGCTGGATGAAACAAACCCAATCCGCTGATGGTTCCTGGAACGGTCAGCGTCGATCCGCGATGACCGGCCTTGGTTTGCTCGCCTACTTGGGGCATTGTGAAACGCCAATGTCTGAAGAATTTGGCGAATCTTGCCTCAAGGCCATTACCTATCTGATCAACCTGAGCATGAAGAACGATGGCAAATTGGCCGATGATCTCGGCAATAAGCATTGGCCTTACGAACATGCCATTTGCGTTTATGCCCTCGCTGAGGCGACGACATTTTGCCAAAGTTTGAAGATCACTGTGCCGAACCTTGCCGAGGCCACACAAAAATCAGGCCAATTGCTCATCGATAGCCAGCACAAGAGCGGCGGCTGGGACTACGCCTACGATGAATCTGGCGCTCGTGGTGGCGATGTTTCCATCGCCGGCTGGCACATCCAAGCGTTGAAAGCCATGAAGCATACAGGTCTGGATTTCAAGAATCTCACGCATTCTGCGAAAAAAGGCTTAGCCTATTTGGAGACCAAACAAGATGCCAACGGCGGTTTCGGCTATACTAGCAAAAAATCGCTCCATTCCTACTACACCTTAACCGGAGTGGGGGTGCTGTGCTTCCAAATGTGGGATAAGGGCACGGCTTCTGAAGCACGCAAGGGCGCGAATTACATTGAAGAAAACACCAAACTCAAGTGGGGCACGCCTGATTGCGACCTCTATGCCCATTACTACGAATCCCAAGCGATGATGAATCGTGGCGGCAAGCAGTGGAACCATTACAATGCCATCATGCGCGATGAAGTTCTGAAAAATCAACGGCCCGATGGCACATGGCTGAGCACGGGGCATGGCGCGGGCGTTTTTTATCACACAGCGCTTTGCACCTTGATGCTTGAAGTTTACTACCGTTTCCTGCCTGGCACGGGTGCTGGGCCAAATTGATTTTTTGAAGAATCAGGAAAAAAATGAGTCAATTGAAAAAAATTTCAAATTCTTTCTAAGAATCGATTCTGCTCCATCGTTACCCCTACGCATCTTGTAGGGGTTTCGATTTTTTTTGCTGGCAAAGCTGAAAAATCGAGCTACGATCAAAGCACACGTTAGCAACCTGATTCCTTCGTTTCGCGATGGAGGGATCCATTAGTAACACCTCAGCAAACCAAAACCACCATGATTCACGCAGAACTCAGCACAGAAGCTCACGCTCGCCTAGAAGCGATGCGTCGTAATGCAACCATATCCTCCATTGTCATTGCTTTCCTAGTGATTACTTTGATCCTCCTTGTCCTCGGATTTTTCTTCATGGATCCGATCTTTAAGGAAACACCCGTCTTGGTCTCCTACAACAACAACGTCCAAGCGGAAGAGGTGGTAGAAACCAAGAAAGTGAGCACCAGCACGCAGCAAAAGCCTTCCGCACCGTCCTCTTCGAGTGCCAAAGTGATTGCCGCTAATACGACTTCGAACCTCGCGGTTCCTGTTCCGGAAATCGATGTTCCCACTCCCAGCACCGAGTTCGGCAACGGTGATGACTTCGGCGATGGCTGGGGTACAGGTGGCGATGGCGGTGGTGGAGGTGGCGGCGGCTTCGGCTCCATCCCTGCGACCATGCGTGAACGTTGCTCCAAACAAGACCGCTTGCAGCGTCTTGCTGAAATGGGCGGCACCGAGCAATGCGAAGAAGCCGTTCTCAAGGCTCTACGCTGGATGAAAAAAACCCAAGCTGCTGATGGCTCTTGGTCTGGAAGCAAAAAGTCCGCCATGACAGGCCTTGGATTGTTGGCTTATTTGGGACATTGTGAAACTCCGATGTCAGAAGAATTTGGCGAATCTTGCCTTAAAGCCATTACCTACTTGGTTAATCTTAGTATGAAAAACGACGGCAAATGCGCCGATAATGTTGGTGACAAGCATTGGCCTTACGAGCATGCCATTTGCGTTTATGCTCTCGCTGAGGCTACGACATTTTGCAAGCAGTTGAATATCCCCGTGCCTAACCTTCCTGAAGCCACGCAAAAAGCGGGTCAATTTTTGATCGACAATCAGCACAAAGGCGGCGGTTGGGACTATGCTTACGATGAATCGGGGAATCGTGGAGGAGACGTCTCCATCGTTGGATGGCACATCCAAGCGTTGAAAGCCATGAAGCACACAGGCTTGGATTTCAAAAATCTTAAATCTTGCGCCAACAAGGGATTGCAATATTTAGAAGACAAACAAAACGCCAATGGCGGCTTCGGATATACCGGCAAAAATTCGCTCCATCCGTATTTCACCTTGACTGGTGTTGGTGTCTTGTGCTTTCAAATGTGGGACAAAGGCTCTTCCTCAGAAGTGCGTAAGGGCACAGCTTACATCGAGAAAAATACGAAACTCAAGTGGGGCACACCGGATTGCGATCTCTATGCTCACTACTACGAGGCTCAGGCGATGATGAACCGCGGCGGCAAACAGTGGAAGCACTACAACAGCATCATGCGCGATGAAGTTCTGAAAAATCAAAAGGCGGATGGCACCTGGCTCAGTACGGGGCATGGCGCGAGTCCGATGTATCACACGGCTCTTTGCACGCTGATGTTGGAGGTTTATTACCGCTTCCTTCCCGGCACAGGCGGTGGTCATTGATCACTGTGCTTCGAGCAATCACAAGAAAAGCGGCCTACGGGTCGCTTTTTTTGTTAGCGGATCGCCCGTGTTAGAAACATCGCAACGGAAGAAACATAGCCAGGCTGAAAGATGACAGCGGAACTATCGTATCTTCGAAATGGTTTTTGTGCGTAGCTTTGGTTGTGGGGTGATCTTCACCATGGCATCCGCGTATGCGGTGCCGCCGGCATTTGAAATTCACACCTTTGCAGGTGATCCCGATGTAAATTACCCCACGGCGCTGTCAGCCGCAGCCAATGGCGATGTTTACGTCAGCAGTGATCCGAATGGTTCGCTAGGACATGATAAGAATTTTGGCAAAGTGGTGCGTTGTCGGGATACCGATGGCGATGGCAAGGCAGATGCGTTTACCGACTTTGTGCCCCAGCTTTCTTCTCCACGTGGCGGCCATTTTCTCAGAAATACGCTTTATATTATCCATCCACCGTATCTATCGGCGTTTACCGACAAGAATGCCGACGGTGTTTCTGATGAGCATAAGGTTTTGGTCAAAGGCTTCGGCTGGGGCATCGAGCATCCTCGCGGAGCAGATCACACCACAAACGGCGTACGCATGGGCATCGATGGCTGGCTCTACGTGGCCGTTGGCGACTTCGGTATGCCAAAAGCAAAAACGGCGAGCGGCGTAGAATACACGCTATTCGGTGGCGGTGTCGTGCGGGTGCGTCCCGATGGATCGGAGATGGAGCCTTACTCGCTGTACTGCCGCAACATTTGCGATGTCGCGATTTCTCCGCGTCTGGACATGTTTGCGCGCGATAACACCAATGATGGCAAGGGCTGGAACACGCGATTGCATCATTTTGTGAATTTCGCCAACCACGGTTACCCGCGTTTTTACCACAACTTTCAGGACGAAATGGTGGCTCCTCTTGCCGATTATGGCGGTGGATCAGGCACCGGTGGGCTTTGGCTTTCCGAACCGAACATCCCTGCGGAGTTCAACAACATGCTATACACCTGTGATTGGACGACGGGTAAGTTCCATGGTCATCCCATGCGCGAATTTGAAGCAACATTTGTGACGGATCAAACGGTCTTTCATGACTGCGCGCGCGCCGTTGATATGGATGTCGATGGCTCACAGCGCTTGTATTTAGCCGATTGGAGAAATGGAAAATTCAGCTTCGCTGGCAAAGGCGTTGCGGTGGGACTCGTGCAACAAGCGACACTCAAGGGACACAAGCCCGCGCCATTTCCCAATCTGGATAAGATGAATGACAAGGAGTTAGCGAAAGTCATGACCTCGCCATCCGCCGTAGCTCGGTTGGAATGCCAGCGTGCGATGATCGAGCGCGGGCCCAAGCCAACATTTGAGTCAGAATTGCGCGGCTTTATGAAGGACAAGAGCCTGACGATTGACGCTCGCGTTGCCGCAATTTTCACCTACAAACAACTTTTTGGAGCCAAGGCGAATCCCACACTGGTCGCCTTAACGAGCGATGATTCCGTGCGCGAATACAGCTTGCGGGCTTTGGCTGATCGGAAACAAGAACTGGCGAATGTTCCCTCGGCACCATTTATCGCCGCGTTGAAAGACAAAAATCCTCGCGTGCAACTTCAGGCACTCATCGGCCTTGGGCGTCTCGGCAAACGAGAAAATGCTTCTGCAATTCTAACTGCCGCGGCTACGTTGCAGCGCGATGCCTCGAAGCTACAGAAAGGCAAGACCTTCGCACAAAACGAACATTACGTTCTTCCCCACATCGCCACTCAAGTGCTCATCGCCTTGCAGGCAGATACCGAGTGCCTCGCCGCAATAAAAACCCCAGCACTTCGCCCGACAGCGTTTTTGGCTCTCCGGCAAATGCATACCAAAGCTGCGGTAGATGGTCTCATCAGCATCGCTTCGCAGACCAAAGAAAATGCACTGCGTGTCGATGCGTTAGCGACACTTTCTCGTCTCATGCATACCGAAAAACCTTGGGATTTGGAATTTTGGTGGCAAACGCGTCCCGATGACAGAGGTCCATACTTTGAGCCGATCTTATGGTCGGAATCGGAACGCATCAAAGCCGCTCTGGAGAAATATTTCTCCGATTGCAACGAGGCGGAACGCAAGTCATTGGTCGAGATTTTTGCAAAAAATCGAGTTCCCTTGGCGAAACTCAAGCTCGCCGGAGTGGATCCTGTCACCTTAGCTCTGGGAGCGTCCGAAGTCGATGCCACAATCGCAGAGTTGTTGGCCAGTGGTGCCAAGGATGTCGCTCGTCCATGGAGCGTGCGCCAAAATTGCTACAAGGCTTTGTATCGCGTCCCGAAAAATGCGAGCACCCATCGAATCAATGTTCTCGCATCTTGGAGCGAGGAGCCAAAGATCGATGCCGCAGCCCAGCAGCATTTGAATGATTTTGTCAACGAAACAGCTCGCGGCGGCGAAGCGGCGATGTTGGTGGAATGCGGCAAAAAATCCTCAGATGCAGAATCCCGCATCGCGTGGAAAGCGTTGCTCACGGTGCTTCAGTCACCGCTGGCAAAAGAACCAATCAAGAAACAAGTTCGCAAACGCATCGACGAAAATCCGCAAGAGGTCGGTTTCTTCCTCGCCCTTGCCGACATGAAGCTGCCGGGCTTTGACAAGCAAATCGAAGCAGGTATCTCCTTCGACAACAAAAAAACCATTGATGCTGCGAAAGCTGCGAAAGTCGCAATCGCCGCGGCACAAGCTGCAACCGTAGGAAAACGGATTGCAGAACTGCCCGTGGCTGAGGTCACAACTTTCGCAATGAAGGCCAAAGGGGATGCTACCAAAGGAGCCAAACTCTATGAAAGCCAAGGCTGCATCGCTTGCCATAGTGTCGATCCAGCCGCAGAACAAAAGGGGCCCTACCTTGGCGCAGCTGGCGCGAAGTTCCGCCGTGATTATTTGATCGAGTCCATTCTGGAGCCCGGCAAAGTCGTAGCGCAAGGTTTCCAAACTACGATTCTGCAGCTGAAGGACGGCTCCACAAAAATGGGCTTCATTACTGATGAACTCGATGGCAAAATCACCCTACGAGACATCACGGGTGCCGTAGCCACGGTCAAACGCGATGATGTCAAAGAGGAACAGCATCCAGAAATGAGCATGATGCCTGTCGGCCTCGCTGCAAGTCTCACCACACAAGAATTCGCCGATCTCATCGAATATTTGGTTTCTTTGAAAAAGCAAGGCGGCTGATCGATGAAACTTCTTGTAGGCTAGCTGCGTAGAAGAAGTTGAATGATAACCCACAACCGTCGTTTCGTTTCTTTTGTTGCCGCCGCGCTAGCGCTTGCTCTCCTGCCAACGCTGAAGGCAGCAGGTCCAACGGCGGTTCCTCGGGTTGACCTGACAGTTGGCGAAAAGATTCCCGCCGCGGCTCCTCACGACTGGACACTAGGTGCCACTGGTGCGCGCGGATGGATGTATAGCAATGCATTCGACACCACAGAAGCTCGTCAAGTGGCCATAACCAAGGTGGAGCAAGGCTCGCCTTGTGCGGGTGTGTTTGCTGTGGGCGACGTGATTCTTGGCGTTTCAGGCAAAGCATTTTCCTACGATCCACGACAAGAAATCGGACAAGCCTTGGTAGCTGCCGAAGCAGGAAATGGGAAAATTTCCTTCAGCCGCTGGCGAAAAGGCTCCACGGAAGAGGTGGTCGTTTCGCTTCCGGTATTGGGCAAGTATAGCCTTACGGCACCCTACGATTGTCCCAAATCCGCAAAAATCCTTCAACTCGGTTGCGCGGCTCTGAGTCAGCGGATGAGTGATGCGAATTATGCCAAAAACATCAATCCTATAGCCCGCGCTGTCAATGCTCTCGCGTTGCTCGCATCGGGCGACAATGCATACTTGCCGCTGGTTCGCCGTGAAGTTGCATGGGCTGCGGATTTCACCATCGATAGCATGGCGACATGGTACTACGGCTATACGATCATGTTGGTCGCTGAATACCAGATGGCCACGGGCGATACCAGCTTCTCTGCGGGCATGCGTCGTATGGCACTTGAGGCAGCCAAAGGCCAAAGCACCGTCGGCTCTTGGGGGCATAAATTTGCTCAACCGGATGGCAGGCTTTTTGGTTACGGAATGATGAATGCTCCTGGAGTGCCACTAACTTCGTCGCTGGTACTTGCTCGGATGGCAGGTCTCAACCATCCCGCGATCGACCTTGCGATCGAGCGCAGCACGATGCTGTTGCACTTCTATATCGGCAAAGGCGCCATTCCTTATGGCGATCACAAGCCATGGACACAAACGCACGAGGACAATGGCAAAAGTGGCATGGCGGCATATTTGTTTCACCTGCTCAATGAAGCAAAAGGCGTAGAATTTTTCTCGCGAATGGCGGTCGCCTCGCATGGAGCGGAGCGCGATTGCGGACATTCGGGAAATTACACCAATTTCCTCTGGGCTATGCCTGCCGTCGCACTTGCAGGACCTGAGGCTACGGGGGCATGGATGAAGGAATTTGGCGCGTGGAATTTTGACCTCGCGCGGCGTTGGGATGGCACATTTGTTCACCAAGGGCAGCCACAAGCGAAAAACGACTCTTATGGCAAGTGGGATGCCACTGGCAGCTTTTTGCTGGCTTATGCCATGCCTGCAAAACGTATTTACCTCACGGGCAAAAAGAAGCCCATCGTGCCATTCGTCAATGCTGCGCAGGCCGAGTCCTTGATTGCCGATGGCCGTGGTTGGTCGAATCGCCTCAGACATCGTTCGTATGAATCACTCAGCCAAACGCAATTGCTAGAATCTCTTGGCAGTTGGTCGCCCTCCGTACGGGAACGCGCGGCTTTGGCGCTATCCAAACAAAAAACAGAGCCTCCCATCAAGGATCTCGTAAAAATGCTCGTGGCTCCCGCACCATCGGCACAATATGGTGCTTGCTTGGCATTGGGCATGCTCGGATCGCGCGCGGCCTCTGCCGTTCCGCCATTAATGAAAAGCATCGATGATCCCGACATGTGGCTTCGTGTACAAGCCGCCGAAGCTCTTGCCGCGATCGGCCAACCCGCCATGCCTGCTTTAGCCGCGCTACTCAAACGTCTTGCTCGGCCAGCTTCACCTGAAGATCCTCGCGCTATGGAGCAGCGATTTCTTTGCTCCGTGGTATTTACGAAGATGCTGAAAAAGTCGTTAGCAAATGTGGATGAGAAACTTTTGCAAGAAGCCATCATCGCCGCACTGAAAAACCAAGATGGACGGGCTCGCGGCGAAATCGGCACGATCTTTGAAAAACTCTCCTACGAGCAAATCAAACCTCTGCTGCCAGCGATCCATCAAGCCATCGTGACACCGGCGCCAAGCGGCGAGATGTTTGCCAGCAATATCCGCCTTGCAGGCTGTGAGTTGCTCGCGAAACATCGCTTCGTTGAGGGTATGTCGCTGTGTTTGCAGGTCATCGAAATCGAAAATTGGGGCAAAAAAGATCGCATTCCCCGGGTATTGAAATCCCTCAAGCTCTATGGCGGCTCTGCCAAGCCGATACTGCCAGAGCTTCGGAATCTTCACAAAAACCTGCTCGCGCACAGTGAGGCAGCATCACTCAAACCATTCACAGAGGACTTGGAAAAGATGATCGCAGCCATTGAAAGCTCGCCAGCAGAGGGAGAATTACGTAATCTGAAACGACTCTGATGCAAGGGTTTTTTCAATGATCCAAGGCCTAGTGCTTTGCCGTAATAGATGGCGGAGTGCTTTGACAAAGCATCGCCCAGCATTTTATCCTTCTGCAGCTATGAAATATTCTACCTTTCCCTCTTCCCTATCGCGTCGCATACTGGCGATGTTACTTATGGCACTGGTTTGGATGCTTTTGGTCCATCCATCTCAAGCCAATGACAGCGGGAGACTGCTTTTAAACATGACCATCGCGAGCAACCAGCGCTCAGCCGAAGTTACGGTGCCCGACGGGTATAGCCGTGTGATGATGATGCGCCTCGACCCAGGGCGAGGCTGGCGACACGTGATGACCCGGAATGTACGACCTGGCAAATCCGTCATTTCCCTCCCTCGCTCTCCGCTCAATACCCAATGGCGCGCCGTAGGAATTTTTCAGACTAAACCAACCCAGCGCAAATTCCCCGCTGCGTTTTACCGAGGAAAAAAAACATTCGATGGCATCATCGCCCCTTCCCGAGTTCAACTCAATCAACTGACGTCTGCGGCGACTGATTCAAAGAGCATCGAAGCCAACGCAGTTTCCACACCTGTAGAGGCAGATATTTGGAAAATCGATGGCAACACCGTATATTTTTTCAATCAACTGCGCGGGTTGCAAGTTATGGATCTTTCCAAGCCCACCGACCCTCGCCTCTTGGCCTCCATGCGCATTCCTGCGGTGGGCGAAGATCTTTATTTGTTGCCGACCAACGGTAGTGCGCGTGATCTCTTACTGCTCACTCGTCGCGATTCCGCTCTAGGAGCGCCTGCAACTCGCGTTCGCATCGTGCGATTTGAAGAAGGAAAACTATCGACCCTCCATGAAGTCGATGTACCAGGTTACGCCAGCGATTCACGCATGGTTGGCAATCAATTGATTTTAGCAACCACGACCTGGGATTATCCTACCGCGCAAGGCGCCTATACCTACCGCTCTCGTACCGTCTTGAGCCAATGGACTATCCCCAACGGCTCCGCTCCGCAAGCGGGCCCTGTATTTGAGCTTTCAGGCAGCAATCCGATCATCGCTGCAGGTGCCGACTGGCTGGCTGCAAGCGTTACTCCTGATCGCCAATGGAATCGCTCGGATGTAACAGTATTCTCACTCGGAGCAAGTGGACTCACACGTCTGAATGCCCAACCCATACAAGCTGCGGGCAGCATTCGAGATTCGTTTAAAATGCAGTGGAAAAATGACGTTCTGACCACCATTTCGGAACGCATCGATCAAGTCAGCACCTGGCGTCCTGTCACAGTTCTTGAAAATTTCCGCGTATGGTCAGCGGATGCCATCACCCCACAAGTCATTACGGATCCGCTCCTCAGCTCGCTGGAATTGGCCGCTGGTGAAAGCCTCTTTGCCACCCGTTTTGCCGGGGATAAAGCCTACATTGTGACCTTTTTGCGAACCGATCCCCTCTGGGTGGTGGATTTGCGCGATGCCAGCAATCCCGTGGTTGCTGGGCACATTGAAGTACCTGGATGGTCAACTTATCTGGAACCCATCGGCGACTTGTTGTTTTCGGTAGGATGGGAGTCGAACACCGTTGCCGCATCATTATTTGATGTTTCTGACCCCGCGACTCCGACTCTATTGCGACGCATCAACTTAGGCGAATCCGGTTCCTACAGCGAAGCCGCGTGGGACGAAAAAGCGCTCAAACTCATCCCTGAGGAGGGCTTGGCGATGATCCCTGTGAGCTACTGGGATCAAACGACTGGCAGTATGAAATCCCAAGTTCAGCTCTTGGATGTGGATGTTCCGAACAAGGAATTGCGCTTGCGCGGGGTCATTCCGCATCAGTTCGATGCGCGACGCTCCACTGTCATTGAGCAGGCTGTGGTTTCTATTTCACGCCGCGAATTGGTCACCGCGGATATTTCCGATCGGGATCAGCCAGCCATACTTGCTGAAGTTGCTTTGGCTTGGCCCGTAGATATGATCATTGATGGCGGAAATCATTTGCTCCATATCGAAAACGGTTCATGGAGAAGCCATGGCGGACCCACCATCCGTATCACACCAGCCCATGATGTCGAAGCCGTATTGGCGGAATACACTCTCGGCGAAGGTGTGGTTCGTAGTGCTGAGTTGCGCGATGGAAAATTGTACGTGCTCCGCGATTCCGGTGGGATGTATGGCTGGTACTCCCGTCCGTTTTATCTCAATGGATCTGAGGCAAGCCAAAAAATCTACCTCGACGTCTATGACGCCACCTCCCTTCCCAATCTAACACTTCTCGGCAGCTCTACTGTCGATGTGGAGGCGGGCTATCGACTTACTTCAACTGGTTTATTGTGGCCGCGTGCACATCGTCCGTGCGTGCTACTCGTGCGCAACTTTATGCATTGGTTTTACCCACAACCGATTTTGGTGTTGTCAGGTGCGAGATTCTCCACTGCGTCTAGCGGTTCCCTTGTTCTCGATGCCAAGCCTATTCCTGCTGCCACCGGAATCCCCCAAGTCATCGCCTTTGATGTCAGCAACCCGACGGCCATCGCTGTCTCTCCTCCAGTAAATCTTGGCACAAAAGGCACGTCGCTGACAGAGGTCGCTCGTGCTGGCGATGGATTGATCGTTGCGGGATCTTCTGACGATGGCCAATACTGGTTCCGCGGCGTTTCTCCTAGATCCGGAATGCTGCGCTCCATGCATGTCATCCAGGTCGAAGACAGCGGTTCCCCAGTGGCTCGTCCTGCCATCGATCTCCCGGGCGATCTTTTTGCCGTTACGGAATTGGATCGCAATGGTTTCCTTGCATGGACCAGAAACTGGAGCGGCAGCACAGCAAACACATTGGAAGTGCTAGCCTCGGATGGCTATGATGCATTTGCCATTGCATCCCTGCCCTCGACGAACATTGGTGCGACTACAGCGTCGCGCAGCAGCCTTTTTGTAACTCAAGAAAGTGAACTGAAACGCTACGAACTTCAATCGTCAGGTCGCCTTGAAGCGCGCGAAACCGTAGGAGTCAGCAGCTACATACAATCGTTGCATGTCCGCAACGATGTTTTGATCGCGGCGTCATGGAATGCCGTGAGCGCCGTAAATGTTGGTGAAACCACTTCTACAACGTGGCAATTCCCTACATGGAGCCTCAATGTGGATGGCATACGCGTAGCGAGCGATGGCGACCTACTCGTTCCGTTCGGAGAATACGGCGCGGAACGTCTGGAACGCTAAGCCCCGGCCACGGGCCACCAGCCACGTGGCTCGGCTTGCGCAGCACAGCACACTTGCGCGTGCTGTAAACCTAGCGTGCGCAAGGCTTCCGCAATCACGGCTTCGGCGATAGGCTCGCTGTTACAATCGGCACTCAAATGACCCAAAACGACACGCTGCAAGCGAGGATGCGCGATGATTTCGAGCAAAGCTGCGACTTGTTTGTTCGAGAGGTGTCCGTGACGTGAACTGATCCGTTGTTTGATCGACCAAGGTCTCTTGGTGTCTGCGGCTAATAAGGCTTCATCATAGTTGGCCTCCACGAAGAGCGTTTGCACACCTTGCAATGCCGCCGTGATGGCATGGGTGACGTGTCCTGCGTCGCTAAGAATTCCTAAGCGTGTTTCGCCATGCTCTAGCACGTAGCCTACGGGATCTACGGCGTCATGAAGAATCGGAAAACTCCGCACTTCCATCCCTAAAAGAGAAAAGCTTTGCCCAGCCTCAAAAGTCCGCCACTCCGCTGTGATCCCACTTTGCCGCAAAACGTATGCCGTCTGACTCGTGGTATAAACTGGCACGGCTTGTGATTTTAAAAAAATCGATAATCCTTTGACATGGTCGCTGTGCTCGTGGGTGAGTAAGATGGCATCAATCGTTTCCACCCCCATTCTTTTGGCGCGATCTTTCAGTTGTCGTGCGCTTAGTCCAGCATCCACCATCACACAGGATTCGCCTGCTCTGACCACTGTGGCATTTCCCACACTACCGCTGCCAAGAACACTAAATTGCACCTGCTCGTCATCAGCCATGGCCGCTGGTATGTCAAGTGATTGCATCGTACAGTTCATTGATGAGATTCCTAATTCATAAAAAAATCTTATAACATCGAACGTATTTTCCATTTTTTCTAAAAAAATGTTGTTATATATGTTATTTTCTGTAATACTTCCCGGCAACGATCCCCAGTATGAAGAAACAATCAAATATGATCCGCTTCACATCCATCCTCGCAAGCTTGGTCATTACACCTTTGCTCAGTGCTCAGACCGTTGAAGGCCAATTCTGGGCGCACTTACAAGTTTCCACCCCAGAGTCAGGCTACAAGCTTGAATACAAACCGATTACCTTTTCTGGAGCTTTTGATTCGGTATCATTTACTGAAAGTTTTTCGGAAAAGAAAGGCGAGTCAGATGCTGCGGCGTTTGAGGCAATTTCTGCCAAGCATTCCGATTCCATCTACGGCAACTGGTCCGTTGATGTATCTTCGGATTTGGGTAGTGCTACATGGGATGTTGTCGATAAAACAAAGTTGTTTTTTAACAATGCACCTAGTGAAACGCTTGTTTTCACCAATCCATCGATCGACATCACCAAATTCAGCGATGACATCAAACCCTTTGATCCAGTTTTCTTTGCGGGAATTACTCCTGACGAGATGTTGCTGAAAGAAATTTCACAACTTTCCGAGAAGGGCTCGTTTTCGATCTTTGTTACCGATGGCAAAGGCTTTGTTGAAGTTGTTTCGAAAGATTTCACTTTTGAGCTTGGTGCGCCAAAAGGCAAAGAAGGCGGACTTGGATACGATCCTGAAATCAAAGGCCTCTCGACGGCTGGTCTTTCCTATGTTTTTTCTGATGGAAAAGAATTTCAGGAGTTCAAAAATGGTAAAGACTTCAATACGTTCGCCCAGTTCGGATCTTCCTACAAGTGCGGCCCTGTCGTTCCTGAACCTTCCAGTACGCTGCTTGCTTTAGCTTCCGCTTCTCTTCTTATCATACGCCGTCGCAAGTAATGCTTGCTACGATGCATTTCTGATTCTCATTCGAAGCCCGCCTCTTATGGCGGGCTTGCTATTTTCGCAATCATCACCGATAGTACAACCCGATGATACGTTTTACGATATTTGGCATACCTGTGGAAATTCAGACATGGTTCTGGATTACCATGGTTGTTTTGGGTTACATGCAATTCAGCAAATCTGTCGATTCTGAAATGCTGCCCCTTTGCGTCACTTTGTTTGTTCTCGCTGGCTTGGTCTCCATCTTAGTCCATGAATTGGGACATGCTCTCGCAGGCATGTACTTCCGTGCCAAACCCTACATCGTGCTTCAGAGTCTTGGTGGCTATGCTGCATTCCCCAACTCACAGTTCACCCGGACGCAGAGCTTTCTTGTCACCGCTGCTGGACCCGCCATTCAGGTTCTCCTAGGTGTCTTATCTTATGCTGTTTGGCATTACTTTCCTCAGGAAAAAGAGATGTTTCTGTTATTCTTTAAAGTGCTCACAGCCATCAGCATTCTCTGGGCGATTCTCAATCTTGTGCCGGTTTTCCCGCTTGATGGCGGACGCATGATGTTTGCACTCATGGGGCCACGCCGCGAAAAGCTAGCATGGTGGATCAGCATGATAAGCGGCAGCATTGCAGGCATCTGCTTCATCGCCTACGGAATTTTCCCCTTCATGGGCGTGATGTTACTTTTCATGGTCTTTCAAAATTATCAAATCTACTCGCAAACGTATCGATAAAGGCAAAAAAATACTAGCCAAAGGTCATTGGCTAGTATGGTTTCATCGAAAATCGAAATAGGTTTCTCCTCTCAACCGAGCCTTATCGCTCGCTGATCGGCTTCACGTGCATCAGGACTTCTGGTCCTGTGTAGAGTGTGAGTGGACGATAGAGTCGGTTATCACGCAACTGCTCTAGCACTTGCGCTGTCCATCCCGACATGCGAGCGATAGCAAAAATTGGTGTAAAGAGATCCGTAGGGATATTCAGTGAATGATAAACCGTGGCAGAGTAGAAATCCACGTTCGCGTTTAGGCCTTTGCTCTCACGCATAATCTGGGCGATGCGCTCGGACATTTGAATCCACTTCGGCTCGCCTAGTTCTTCGGTTAACTCAATGGCGAGCTTGCGCAAGTGCGGTGCTCGTGGATCTAGCACTTTGTAAACCCGATGGCCAATGCCCATGATCTTTCCTTTATTCGCCAACTTGTTGGCCACGTATGCATCCACATTGGCCAGTTCGCCGATTTCCTCAAGCATCTGAATCACGCCTTCGTTAGCACCACCGTGAAGAGGGCCTTTGAGGGTGCCGATGGCCGAAGTCATCGCAGAGTAAAAGTCGGAGAGCGTCGCAACAGTCACGCGGGCAGAGAAGGTCGAAGCATTCATCCCATGGTCCGCATGGAGAATGTAGGCCACGTCCAGAATGCGCGTCGCTTTTGCTGTCGGCTCGCTGCCAGTGATCAAGTACAGAAAATGTGCTGCCTCTGACAGATCCGTCCGGATCGGCGGCAACTCGAGTCCTTGGCGATAGCGATGGAAGGCCGCCACTATCACCGGAGTCTGCGCCACGAGAGAAATCGCAATTTTGGAATCTTTCTCCAAATTCGGTTCACCAATGGAAGCACGCTTGTCATAGAGCCCGAGCATGGAAACAGCCGTCCGTAACACGTCCATTGGGCTCGCATCGCGCGGGGCAGACTTGAGAAAATCAAGCACACCTTGTGGTAAATTGCGTTGCGTGCGCAATTCCTGCTCCATGGCAGTGAGTTCGAAACGGTTTGGCAAATGTCCATGATGCAACAAATGCACCACCTCCTCATAAGACGTATGTTCTACGAGTTCGTCGATGTGATAGCCGAGGTAGCTAAGGCGACCCTCTGCTCCCTCTACGTTGGATAATGCGGATTCATTGGCGATCACGCCTTCTAGGCCTTTTGCGTATGCTGTCATGGAAATGGTTATTGCGCAGACAACAAAAGCCTAGCTCACCAGATAAGCAAGGGAGAAAGCACAAAAATGCAGAAAATTTGTTCCTACTTCAAGAATTGCCAAAACTCCGTGGATTTGTTTTTCTCGTTTCCGCATGGAAAAACCAGCTACCCTTGTCATAGAGACCTCTACCCCCCATGGGAGCCTTGGATTGTGTTCGATGACCAAATTATGGCAAGAAGAGTCTTTTTTTTCCGACCGTGGTCACAATTGCGAGCTTTTTGCTCCTCTACAGAACTTTGATGCAGTGCGCCAGCCTGGCGAAATCTCGCTCATTCTCGTCGGTACAGGCCCTGGCAGCTATAGCGGCACCCGTGTTGGCATCGCGGTGGCACAAGGACTGGCTGTCGTCCACCATTGCCAGATCGTTGGTATCCCCTCGCTCCTTGGACTTCCTTCCGTTCGCAGCGCATCTCGCTGCTTGACCATCGGCGATGCACGACGCGGCGATTGGTGGTGGTCATGGATGGATAACGGAAAAATGATCTATCAACCAACCATGGGCAGCCTCGATGATCTCCTTGAAAAAACCAATCAAGCCGAAGCCATTTTCTCGCTCGACAAAATCCAGCACCCCAGTCTCATCGACAAGGTACGGCAAGAAATCCCCACCGCGCAGAACCTCTGGCATGCCTGGGAGTCTTTCTCCCTAGCGGAGCGCGAAACATATATTAGCCAGCCCCTGCAACCTCTCTACCTCAAGCCTCCCCACATCACGGCCGCAAAGCCCGTGCATCCTCTCTTACGCAAAGTCTAAGCCTACTTTCCCTGGGAGACTTGACGTCTGCCTCCAAACATAAGCCCGAGATCCGCAGTAGATATGCTTCGGAGCTTCGACCTCGGAATGCCGCACACTCGTTCGATCAAGTCGATGGTCTTTATGCCGCCCCTTGCGCGTTTGATGATTGTGGCCATTTTTGGGAGAGATCGCATGGTAGATAGAGCAGCTTATTTCGACTTCTTCTCTTCCAGCGTAACGTCAACTTCTTGGGGTAGTTTGCCGGCTTTGATCGGAGCAAATAGATGCAATGTCACCGGAATGGTCTTTTGCTTGGTGGCATCGCTATCCAATCGGTCAATTGCTGCATCGATCTCGATTTTACCAGGTTGATCAGTGAGCCGAATCGCCTCAATCGATGATACTTGCCGAAGCTGCACCATCATCGACTGCAATTCATCGCCCGGAGAGTTGTTTGTCACGACAAGATATAGGCAAACTGGATTCATCGCGACCGTAGCCGACCCATCGATCTCTAAGAGACGATACTCGAATCCAGTAGCCTTGTCGAAAAGCGAATGAAAACCAGAGATCATTTGCAAGGGATCCAAGTCTTTTGGAGCTGTTTTTGCTGGCTCTGCAAATCCTACGATAGGAAAAATGGAACAAGTTATGAGAAAAGGGATGATTTTCATTTGTAGCAGATGTTTCGCTTATGCGTAGGCAAGTGTTGTTTCGATATGTGCAGAAAGCGCATTCAGTGACTTAGCTCCATAAAATATACATAAGATCCCTCATACTTGAGAAACGTCCAGGTATTCTTCTGCTGACGTACAAAAGTTTGCGATAGATCCGCTTCTGGATCCCAAAGATTCTCTCCCTTGGGAGGTGCCTTATTTGCTTCTTTATCACTACGAAATGGATCATACGCACCAAGATCTGGACGCCAATTCAACCATTTTTTATCGTCGCTATACTTCCGCATTTCTGTGTGAAGTGTCGCACCCAACTTGACCACGATTGCGTCGAATTGCGCCTTGGTCATTTTGATTTTTAAACAAAAAGTAGCATCGGGGAGGAATCCATCCTCGTAGTGCGATTTGTAACAGACCTTTGCGCCGACAGGCACCCAGTCCTGGGCAATCAGATGGCACGGAATGAACGCGCATACCATCGCTAGAGTTTGTAGGGCTATCATGAAATATGGTGCATGCATGCAGGATCGTGACTCTTGGTTCGTTGATTGTTTGGGGGATTGCAAAACCAGTTTTTTGCAATCAGGACTGACTTCGGCGAATATCGATGAGAACAACGATGAGAGGGATTGCAGCTGCCGGGGCAAAAGAGAAATCAATCAGGAACCAGAACCATGGAATCTCTCTGATGGGAATGCATATCCCTGCTAAAATCGGAATAGCGGCGCACATGATCAATCCGCACTGGACGATCCATAGATTGCGCACGGGATCGCGAATGGCTCCTGCAAACAGAACGGCGAGCATGATATGCGCAAAAGCAAGCCAATCGTAACCATACATGATATGCGGATGATCTCGCTCAATCGTCTGCAAACTGTGTAAAATGCGTGCACAAAATGCATGCATGTCGGTTCCACCAAAGCCAAGCCATGAAAGAATCTCCATGCCAATTTTCAGCTCAGAGATCGCAGGCCACACCGTGACACCTGACACAAAAAGTCCAAAGGCAACTATGCCAAGCATGATCTTCGCTCTTTTCATCCTATCCTGATTTTTCTATTACTGGTTGTCATCGGCAGTTGGCTCCGGCTTGGTTTGCAGAAGGCCTTTTAGCATTTTCAAATCCTGTGTTTCAAGCTGGTAAACGTCTCGAACCACCATCGAGAGCACACCAAATTCTCCACTTTCCAGATCAAGCAACCATCGTCGTTCACCATCGATCTTATAGGTCGAACGCTTGAGCTTTGTGCGGGTGTCACCAACACGCTTCGCTCGATGCATCGCATTCCGCAAAAACGTGATCTGCTGGGGATCTTTTAGTTCTTTTACGATGTTGAACTCGGAATCACGGATAACGAACCCCCCAGAGCTCTGATCGATGGCGATGGGTGGCCCAACACTGCAAGATCCACAGACCGCGAGAATGCTGACAGATGCCGCAACGTATGTTAGATGAAACATCATTTCTTTGAGGCATGCTACACCTTGGACGACTGAAATGGAAGGGCAAATTGAAAAGGGCAACAGGGACGTTACATGATCAGATCGCACTTTTAGCTCCAATTTGGGCTTCCAACCCAACGGATCCACGCGTAAGGTTTGGAGCTCGATACGAGAAAAGGCAAATGATGTTTAAGGGGATATCTCAATTATGGCAGTTGCGCAAGATCATTACCATCTTGCCCGTCGCGCTTTCTTTGCCTTTCAGCAGTTGCACCTCCATGGTGAAGGCCAAAGATCACCGTGCTGGGCATTGGGAGAAATCCCATTCGAACGCTCATTTGTGGCGTCGAGTGAAAGACAATCCTGCCGTTTTTTATCCTAGCAAGCTACCTCCGGGATACGCCGTGAACGCAAAAACAGGAGAGTGGGTGGTGGACGTAAATGACGGCGCGTCTTTCTTTGTGCCCCACGAAGCCTGCGATGGATTATCTCCCCAGATGTGGCGCACGGAAGCAACAAAAGCTGTCGATCTTGTAAAAACCAAGCAGAAAGCCAAAGAAGAAGCAAAAGACTTCGTTGTCAACCTACCGCAAACGATTCTCACAGTTGCACTGATCCTTACGCTTTTGATTCTATGGCTCGATGGCAAGATTGGCGCGGACGATGATGATGAATTTCCTTAATCATTGAGGGATCAAGCGTCAGATCTTCCGACTGATGCTTACAAATGTCGCTTCCGTGAGGGGTGATTTCGTTGACATATTGGCCGACGAGAAATTCCTCTTGTTGAACACAAATTTTCCTCGCCATGACGATGGATGAAGCTAGGGTAGAAACAAACCTATGGAAACGACGACAATTCATTTGATCGCACTGATGCGCGACCGCGTTGGCATTTTGTGCCAAGAAGGAAACATTCATGAAGCTCGGCATGCCGCAAATGCTGCCGTCGAGCGCGCCGAAGTGGAGCTAAGTACCGATATGGATAGCATTGTTGCTTTCGCATGCGCCTTGGAGGTAAGAGCCGATTTTTTTCGCTCCTTGAGTGAATGGGAACTTGCCCGAGACGATTACAAACAGGCGATCGACCAACTCGAAGCATGGCCTCAGCACAGCGAACAAATCGGTCGCCTTTACGCCGGGCTGGGAGCCGTGCATGATTCGCTAGGCAATACTCCACGCGCCATCGAACTCTGGGAATTGGCGATCCACAATCTAGAGAAAACATCACCACCTGCTTCATTGCAGGCCGCGGCTGTGATGAACAATTTGGCCTATTTAAAAAAATCGATAGGCGATGGTGATGGAGCAGAAAAAGCGCTCCTCAAAGCTCTAGAAATCATGCACCGCATGCTAGGACCAGACGATGTGCAAACCGCGAGCGTGTGCAATAATCTCGGAGCATTGTATCTGCAAAAAGGCTATCATGAGCAAGCACGGGAAATGCATCACATGGCATTAGAAGCGCGAAGAAAATCCTTCGGTGATGCCCATGAAGATACTGCGCAGAGCTACAACAACCTTGCACTTGCGTTAATCAAGACGGGTGATGTGGCGATGGCGAGGCAGCACTTCGAAAGCGCGATCACAGGACTCGAAGCCTGCCATACTGTGGATGTCGAAATGCTGCGCGATGTCGCTGACAACTACATCAGCTTTTTGCGCAACGTCGGCGAACACCCCGTAGCCGAGATTGTAGAGCGTCGCTTCGAAGAAATCGTTCACAAGAGCCATTGATCTTGCCATGAACCAGGCCGCCCTAACGAAGCGAATTCTTTTGATTGTCGCAGCAGCGGTTCTGCCGGCGACACTATGGTCCTTTTCGATCAATCCTAGATCGGCGATGCTTTTTTCGTTAATCGCTTTGTTTTTGGCACTGAAGGAATGTTCACCGAAAGTCGGTTGGCGGCTAGGATTACTTTACGGTTTTCTCCTGTATTCCATCTCGCTTTCATGGTTGTGGGAGATATTCCCTGGAGTCAGCATTGTTCTTTGGATCATGTTAGCGCTTTTCACCGGAGTTTTTGGAGGAGTGTTTGCATGGGTGCAATCACAGCAGAAAGATCTTAAGCTCCTCGCGCCCGGTGCCGCCGCATGCTGGACGGCACTGGAATACTATCGTTCCGAATGGTTTCAGATGCGCTTCCCATGGATCACGCCTGGCACGTCTCAGGGTCCCTTGTGGCTGCACTCCGTCCTTGGTGTCTATGGTGTGAGCTTCCTGATGGTCCTGCTTTCCATCATTTAAAAAAAAAAAAAAAATCGGCTGCCCAAATATATCCTATCGCTGTTTCTCGTCATCATTCTTCTCATTCGCCCAACCACCACCAAGGACAGCAAAGAGATGGGTATCTCCGTCATGGCCATCCAACGGGAAAACTGCGATTTTACCTCGTATTATGAAGATACCGTTGCTTCTGACTTTCGCGATGGCGTGATCCTTTGGCCTGAGTATTCGACGTGC
>JAIYDP010000348.1 GCA_027487435.1 Verrucomicrobiaceae bacterium
GAACATCATGGGAAAATCTATCTCGTCATCACTGGGCTATTCATTTTGGTGCATGCGCCGGTCGATTATGCCGGGGCTTTGGTCTATGGGAGCCTCACGTATTTGCTCTGTGTATGGTCGAAAAATCTCGGTGCTTGTGTGGTCATGCATGCCACAGCCAATTTGCTCATGGGGCTCTACGCCATGGCTTATGGCAAATATGGTTTGTGGTGATGAGCATGTTCTGATCCTGCGCCTACCCCAAAGACCATGGAAAGATTTTCTTCACTACAAGATTGGCTATCGCGTGAAGCATGGGTGGAGCGTTTCGATGAGGAACATTTGCTGGGAATGCGCAAATGGGTCAATCTCATCAGTGACCTCGAAGCCGAAGCCATCGATGAAGACAATGTGATGGTTCGTGCTAGCGTCAAGGATAAGCCCCTGGCGAAGCTGGAGATTTCATTTTGGCATACAAAAGGGACGTGGGAACTTGAGTCAGATTGTACATGTCAGATCGTTCATCTTTGTCCGCATGCGGCGGGTTTGCTGTGCTTTCTTAGCAAGAAAGACAATCTCTTACGCCTCTTGGAAGGGCGTGTTCGCCGAAAAACCGCAGTTCCGGATTTGCCAAGAGCCGCAGATCTGCTGAGGGAAAATGAGGATTTACCAACGTTGGTGGCCGCACCGAGATTTTCTATCGAAGTGACGCGGGAGCCAATCGTCGATAAGAGATCCGTGTTGGTGGCCAAGTACTTGGGTGAGTCCTCGCCATCGGAATGGGTGGTCGCACGCGCTTATGCCGTTTACGAAACTCATCGTTTTCCGCTTTTTTCGACGCTGCGCGAAAACGTCAGTGAAGTCCGCTCTGCCGATGGCAGCATCATGCTGGTGCGGCGAGATCGATCCGCTGAACTTGTTGCGGCTCTGCAACTTCGACAAATCGGGCTGGCTGGCATCGATGAATCTCCCACTGTGCGTTTTCTAGCAACGGGAGGGAAAGGGGATTTCATGGAAGATCATCCATGGTTACCATCGGTGTCGCCATCTCTGTCGGCCACGTATTGGCAGCGCTTCCGCGCCGAACATCACCCCTTCCTCACGCAGCTTGGGTGGGAGGTTTCGATCTCCCCTCTCGTGGGCCACATGATTCATGAAAGCAGTCCCGAGGATTGGAATACATCCCTCCATGAAGTGGATGACATGCCTGGATGGTTTGCCGTTTCCGTAGGCTTTGATTTAGGTGGAAAAATTCATGACCTTTTGCCCATTCTAGCGAAGTTGTTAGAAGAAGGATTTCTGGAAGAGACATTGGATCGGCCTGACGGCGGCTTTGCCTTGGTTCCTATGGCAAATGGTGATGCGTTAAAGATTCCGATTGGGCGTGTGCGGGGAATTTTGCGGCATTTGGTAGCGATGATCGATCCCGTTCGCGGTTCGGGTCAACGCGTCCACGCCTTAGATGCTGCGGCGCTTTCGCGCATCACTGAACTGGAGGTCAATACTCCACCTTCGTTGCTAGCACTACGGGAAAAGTTGGATCATTTTTCTGGCATCGAAGCTTGCCGCCAGCCCGATGATTTGCGTGCGACGATGCGTGACTACCAGCTTGCAGGCTTTCGCTGGATGCAATTTCTTTCCAGTCATGGTCTGCATGGCATTCTCGCCGACGACATGGGGCTAGGAAAGACACTGCAAACCATTGCTCATTTGTTAGAGGAAAAAAATCATAAGCGCAACGCAGGATTGCCGAGCCTCGTCGTTGCGCCAACGTCCGTGGTGCCGAATTGGCGAGCGGAGGCACTGCGCTTTGCTCCTACGCTGAGGATCTTGGTATTGAATGGCGCGGAGCGAAAAAAATATTACACCAGCATCGCGTATGCGGATGTGGTGATCACGTCGTATGCATTATTGCAGCGCGATGGTGAAATCTTACGTCGCCAGCCCTTTCACATGATGGTTCTTGATGAAGCGCAATATATCAAAAACCCACGCGCCTTGGTGGCTCAGGCAGCTTGCAAGATCAACGCTCGTCATCGAATTTGCTTGTCGGGAACACCTGTAGAAAATCACCTTGGCGAACTCTGGAGTCTGATGCGATTTTTGATGCCGGGTTTTCTAGGGAATGAATCCGATTTTCAATCGCGCTTCCGTAAGCCCATCGAGAAACAAGGCGACACCATTCGACTGCAAGCTTTGAAGAGCCGCGTCGCTCCGTTGATCCTCCGTCGCACCAAAGATCAAGTGGCAAAAGAATTGCCGCCGAAAACGATCTTGGTGCATTTTATCGAGCTAACTACCGCGCAAAAAGATCTTTATGAAACCATCCGCGCCACCATGGACAAACGGGTGCGTGATGCCATCGCTGCGAGGGGGATGGAGCAATCGCAAATTGTTTTTCTCGATGCCTTGCTCAAGTTGCGGCAGCTTTGCTGCCACCCCGCATTGCTGCCGGATGAGTTTGCTTCACGAGCTGCGCCATCGGCAAAACTCCAATACGCGTTAGATCTAATCGAGACGCAAGTGGAGGAAGGTCGGCGGATCCTTTTGTTTTCGCAATTCACCTCGATGCTGGAACTGATCCGAGCCGAGCTTGAAAAGCGTCAGATTGCCTACTTACTGTTGACGGGAGCGAGCAAAGATCGCGGTGCTTTGGTGGATGCGTTTCAAAAAGGAAATGCGCCGATTTTTTTAATCTCACTCAAGGCCGGAGGTACTGGGCTGAATCTCACTGCTGCGGATACGGTGATCCATTACGATCCATGGTGGAATCCTGCCGCCGAAGCGCAGGCCACGGATCGAGCCTATCGAATTGGCCAAGAAAAGCCGGTGTTCGTACACAAACTTCTCTGCGAAAACACCGTCGAACAACGCATCCATCTTTTGCAGCAAGAAAAAGCCGGCCTCGCCAATCAGTTGCTCGACAATGCAGATCGCAGCGTCTCTCTCGATCAAAAGACGCTACAATCCTTACTCGCTCCATTAGGCGCGTCGTAGCAGGGCAGTCAGGAAAAAAACGGATCGAACGATCGATCTTCCTAGTTGTCGCGTTTGAATTTATGCCCGAGAATTTCAGCAAGTTTACGCTTCATCGCAGGAAGTTCCCTACGAATCTCAATTGCGGCATTTCTCGTCGATTTATCAAAGAAAGGTTGGTCGGAATCACCACGCTGGTTGAGGGTTTTGATACCGCGAGCTAACGTTCTTGCGCTATTGGCGAGATCGATAGCTTCTCCATAGAGTTCTCGATCTTCCGAAGCTACGATGCGCTCAAGAGGATCCAAGGCCTTACGTGAAGTCTCATGCGCTAGTAGAACATCAGCGTGCTCTAAGTCACGAAGATTCCATTCTTCAATATCTTCAATTTCCGCGAAGTCGGCAAGGGCGATACTGATTTCATGAGCCAGTACTTTTTTGCTGATGTGGGTGGTTCGTTGGCTTTTTCCAACCATCGTTAAGTAGCGAGAGGATGCAAACTGTGGGCAGCTCGCATTGATGGCTTCTAGGCGCTTCAATACGTGAGGATTCGAGAGAAATGGACCTATGGCAGAAGGGGCTTTGGAACGGATTTCCTTGAACTGGGAAAGCACCGCAAGGGTATTTTCATCGGGTGTCTTCAAACCATACGCGATCATTTCTTCGATGTCTTCGGCTAAGAAAATGTCGTGTTTGAGAAATAGAGGAGCTTTATCCATCGCGATAAGGGATGGCAGAAGTTCGTCCACAGTTTTTGGTAAGACGACTCGTGACGACGGGAGAGTTTCGAGAAAACGTATGAGTTCCCAAACATTGATGGGAGAACTAAGTTTGTTCTCTTTTTCTAAAATCCCAACGAGAATCGCGGACATTTCATTTCCACTTAAGCTAGCATGGGTCAAAGCGATGCCAGGTCCGGAAAGATTTTTGTCGTTACGTTTCATGCTATAAATCAGATTGTTGTCAAAACTGAATGAAACGCGTCCGCCTTCGGGAAGCTTGCCGAATTCTTGTTCTAAATATCTCTTCGAATTTCTCAGCATGCTATCCCGCAAATCCGCAGTGAAATCGGGTTCGATGCCTGGCATTGAGAAACGAAATTCCGCATCTTCTTCGGAATGTCCCTCAGAAAGAGTAATGGTTGCAAGTTTCAAGGTGTAGATTTTCGTTTCACGATTGTAGAGCCAGATAGGACTCTTGGCCGTGGTTGTTTTCAGCTTGAACGACGCTTTCTCAGGGGTGTCGTTCTCGGTATTTTCTGAAGACGTATCTGCTTGATTGTCAACATCGGGCGTCGGAACGCCTTCTTCAGGGTTTACCTTGGCAACCATCTCGGGCTGTTTTTTAAAATCGGATAAGGTGGCGACCCATCCTGCCCATGCGCCTTTTTCTCCAGCGAGGCCTTGAGCTTTCGGGTGCTGAGGATCAAGTTTGACGAGAATATCTCCCATGCAATCTGCGAGAATGTTCGCATCTTTGCCGCTTTGTTTGTCGGAGAGCCAAGAGTAGGCACGCCACGTAGATGTTTTTGCAGAGGCGAGATGTTCTTCTTTGATTTCGGCGAGTTTCGAAAGATCATCCCAGGATTCGCGCAGGTTCGTGGCTTGACGATTTACAGGATCTAGTGCGATGGCAATGGCGATGCATTGCGCAGCAGAGTGCTCATCGGAAGGATCTCCAGGCTTCAGGGAGCTTCCAAGCTGGGAAAATTGCCGAGAGAGAGTTGCCATGGTATCGACATCCAACGGCAATTGATCCCGTCGAAAGGGCGGGTTATCTTCTGGTGCTATGAATTCTGCTCGCACTCCCATGGTCGCACATAGCGCTATGGCGGGAAGGATGATTCTGATTGGGAAGGTATGCATGGTATTGCAGTGAATAACGCGTATTTACGAGCAAAGTTTCGCCAATGTTGCATTTTTTGCCAACTTATAAGAAGATCATCTTGTTATGATACGGAAATTGAGCGTGGAAACGAGGGAAGAAGTTATGTTTTTTGATACAGATTGTGGCGGCGTCGTTCATAACCTTGCCTATTTGCGGATGATCGAGACGTGTCGCACGAGACTTGCGGCAAAAATGGGAATGGACTTGCGCTCGATGGCGGAGACGCAGTTGTTTCCTGTCGTTGTAAGGACGGAGGTGGATTATCGTTGTCCCGGTCGCTTGGGCGATTGGTTAGTGATCGATGGTTGGCTGTGTGAGATCGAAGGCGCTAGGTTTTGGTGTGCCTTTGAAATGCGTCGCGAATCCGATGGGGTGGTCCTTGTCGCAGCACGTCAGGCATTGGCCTTGGTGCAAATGCCTATTGGTAAACCCCAGCGACTTCCCAAAGAGTGGAAAACGAAGTGGGGAATGTTGGCATAGGCTGGAGGGCAGCAGGCAGTCTATTAGGTCGGCGGATTTCCATGGCGTTGTAGGGCATGGCTCTTTTTGAGGATCTCTTGCCACCAAGAGGTGTTATCTAGATACCATTGGATCGTTGAAGAAAGGCCAGTGGCAAGATCGATCAATGGCTTCCATACGACCGAAGATTGAATCTTTCCCGGATCGATGGCATATCGTTCATCATGACCTGGTCGATCGGCTACGTGGATGACGGTCGAATGATGCGGTGAGCCATCGGCACGCGGAGCGATCTCATCCATTGCCGAGCAGAGTTGCAATAGCAGATCGCGGTTACGAGTTTCCTGTCCAGAGCCAATCAGGTAAGTTTCGCCGCTGCGACCAGATTCGAGCAGAGAAATGAGTGCGCGGCAATGATCTATGACGTGGAGCCAATCGCGTATCTGATGCCCCGCGCCATAAAGGGGAATGGGTTGGCGATGGAGCATCTTGAGGATTGCCAAGGGGATGAGTTTTTCAGGGAACTGACGAGGTCCGTAGTTGTTAGAGCTATGGCTGATCATCGTCGGAAGGCCATACGTATGATTCCAAGCACGAACCAGGTGATCAGAGGCGGCCTTCGTCGCGGAATAAGGCGAGCGCGGCGCGTAGCTGGTAGTTTCGGTAAACGGTGGATCGCTTTCCGCGAGAGAACCAAGCACTTCATCGGTAGAGACGTGAAGGAAGCGGAATTCGGCTTTCTGCGCCGGGAGCCATGTGCGCCATGCTTGCAATGTGGCTTCTAATAGGATGTGAGTGCCGCAGACATTGCTGCTGATAAAAGCCGATGATTCGTCAATCGATCGATCAACGTGTGTTTCAGCAGCAAGATGCAGCACAGCGGATGGTTCGTGAAGCGAGAAGAGATGTTGGAGGAGTTGGGCATCACAGATGTCTCCATGCACAAACACGTGTTGCGGGTGGGCAAGGATATCATCCAAGGAGGAAAGATTTCCCGCGTAGGTGAGTTTGTCGAGATTGATGACATGCCAGTCTGTTTGAGTCACCAGCATGGTGGCAAGATGAGAACCGATGAATCCCGCTCCCCCTGTCAGTAATAATGTCTTTTTTCTAGGCATTTGCGCCATGCTTCGATGAAAAATACGTTAGAATTCGTTGTGATCCAAGAACAAAATTGAGCTTTGAAGGCTTTCTGGTAACGGTGATAAGGTTTCTGCTGAAGATTTCACAACTTCGTGGTTGCAAATCATCTTCCAGCGTATTTTCTTTGCGCGTCGTCAGGAACTGTGGAGGTGCGGCAGGCGAAACCCGCCAGGCCTTAATCGGAGCAACGGTAGTTTGTCCGTGCTTGCCACATGTTTCCTGGCGGCATTTTCTTTCGTTGTGTTACGAAGCCAAAAATCTTTCAAACGCTCGAAGTGTTTCTTTTCCTACATGATGCTCTATGCCCTCGGCATCGATTTGTGCTGCTTTTTCGCTCACTCCGAGTTTCATCAGTACGGCCAACACAATGTCGTGCCGCTTGCGTGCTTCATTTGCCATTGCTCGTCCTTCATTCGTTAAAAAAATGGAGCGATATGGTTCGCTGGTCACGAGTCCATCGCGCTGCAAGCGTTTGATCGTCTGGATTACGGTTGCGTGGGAAACACCGAGCCGTGCCGCAAGATCTACCACGCGAGCCTCGCCCATGCCTTCTAGCAAATCGACGATGGCCTCGACGTAGTCTTGAGCCGTTTCTGATGCGTGCTGAGCACGAGTGGCGCGGATGGTCTCTGCCTGCAAAGCTGCGCTACGTGAGTTTCGCGCAGTTTTTTTTGCTGCTGTAGGCGTTCTTTTCGCGGGAATCGGCATGACGTGATTCAAGCGCGTGAATTCGTTTTTTCAAGTTCAAAAATTCTACTTGAAATCATGATAACAGAATGTAGCATCACCTACATAATCTTTTATCCGCATCACAATGAATCAAAATATCAATGTATCTCTTTCAGTAGTGATGACGCTTTCGGCTTCATTCCTTTTTGCTCAGTCCCCCACACCTGAAGAATTAAAGAATCTGGAAGCTATGGTCGTGACGGGCTCGGTCATTCTTGAGCCACTCAAAGATTCGCCAGTGCGAACAGAGATCATTGGTCGCGAAATCATCGAACAGAGCGCTGCCCGTGATCTTGCGCAGATCGTCGAATACTCACCAAGCTTGCGCATCGATAGCTCATGCGGAAATTGCAATCAGCAATCGGTGCAGTTGCTCGGGTTGCCCCAAAGCTACATCGCGGTTCTGGCGGATGGCTTGCCTACCTTTTCTGGCTTGGCCAGCGTCTATGGCATAGAGCAAATCCCCGCGGCGATGATTGGTCAAGTGGAAGTCGTCAAAGGTGGCGGTTCCTCCTTATACGGGCCGAATGCAGTGGCAGGTGTGATCAATCTTATCCCACGTGATCCTATCGAAAGCGGCGGTGAATTTGAAACACGATTTGGCGATTCTTCCGGAAAGGCGGCGCAGAGTCGAATCAACATGAGTGCCTTTGGTCGCTACGATTGGGTACTACCTGAGATGAATTGGAAATTCACGGCGTTTGTCGATAGCAGTTACATTCAGCCGATAGACGTGGACGGTGACGGCTTTACCGAGGTGTCCGAGCGTGACTTAATCTCAGGCGGGGTTCGCGCCGTTTGGACGCCATCGAACCTCACCAAAATGAGCTTTGACTACTTTTTATCCGATGAAGAACGTCGAGGTGGTGAAACGGGTGATGCTTTTGATGGACCGCCAAATCTTGCGGTAGTTGCTGAGGAAATTTCCAGCACGCGTCATGTTGCGACAATGAAATGGGAGCAAGAACTTTCCCAAAGCCTGAAATCCCAAATCTCTTACGCGTATTCCCGCACCAACCGTGATTCGTACTACGGCGGTATGGTCTCTCTTGGCTCGCCAGATCCTTCATCTGTGTTTTTTGATCCCGCTTGGAATGAGGCTCTCGGATACGGTGAAACACGCGATGATCTGCATTTCATCGATGCACTTTTGATTCAGGAAATCTCCGAAAAACATCGCCTTTGGTATGGCCTGCAATATCGAACAGAACGGATCGTCGATGAACAAACCGCCATTGGTCGAACGCTGAACGAAACGTACAGTAATGTAGGATTTCTCGCACAGCATCGTTGGAAATGGAGTGATCATTTGACTGCGGAATACGGTGCACGCATCGATATTCACTCCAATGTCGCCGATCCCATCTACTCGCCCCGCGCGAATCTTTTCTATACGCCGAATGATCATTTTCGCATACGCAATTCGCTCAGTTGGGGGTTTCGGGCACCGGAAGTTTTCAATGAAGATCTGCACATATCGAATGTGGGCGGCGATCTACTTGCTACCACTCTTGATCCGAATCTCAGCGAGGAAAAATCCTTTACGCTTTCCATCGCTCCCGAATGGCAGATCAACGATCATTGTCGAATCGAAGTTAATGGCTTTAACACCATACTCGATGATACATTTGTCGATGTGCCGAATGATGATCCAACCACTACGGATGTGAAAGAATTTCTCAAACGAAACGGTTCAGGCTCGCATATTTACGGCGCAGAAATCAACCTCGGCTATCAAAATGAAAACTGGCGCATGGAACTGTCGTGGACGGAACAACGCACGCAATTTGATGAAACGCAGTCAATTCTCGGTGTCGCGGGAGACCCGATCGACAATCTTATCGTAAGTGATCGATACCCACGCACGCCAAACAGCCTTGGTCTTCTCAAGTTCTTCCACGAGGGGCAGTGGTTCGATAGCTTTGTCGCGCTCAAACTCACTGGGCCGATGGATGTGCCAGAAATCGTCACCGATGCTACGGGTGCTCTTGTAGGAAATCGATTGAATCGCTCGCCATGGTTTTTCAACATGGACGTCGGCATCAGCAAGGAGTTTGTCGTTGCCAAGCAGAACCTCACCGCAAGCATCGGTGTCAAAAACATACTCAATGAATTTCAAGAAGATATCAGCCTAGGCGCCTATCGCGATGCCAGTTACGTCTATGGTCCCGCATTTCCGCGAACAGTTCATGCAGGATTGAAGTGGACATTCTGAGCTTGCTACCTCGAAAATCAGCTTGAATAACCGATCGTAAAGAATAACGTCATTCCATGAGAAAGTACATGAAACGAGCCCTCCTCACGATATTTTGTCTTTTTGCTTTAGTAGCATGCTCCAAGCCTAGCCAAACAATCCAGAGAGAATATCCTTACACGATCATCACGACCGTCGGCATGGTAAATGACATTGTGCAACATGTGGTTGGAGATAAAGCCAAGACGACTGCGATGATGGGTGCTGGAGTGGATCCTCATCTCTACAAGCCGACACGCGATGATGTTTCTGCGATGATGAGTGCAGATGCGATTTTTTATTCCGGCTTGATGTTGGAAGGGAAAATGGTCGATACCTTGATCAAAGTAGGGCGCTCCAAGCCGGTCTTTGCGGTCACAGGAATCATTGATGAGTCGTTTTTGTTAGAGCCAGAAGAAATGGCGGGGCATCCAGATCCGCATGTGTGGATGGATCCTAGTGCATGGGGCAAGGCAGCTGAGGCTGTTGGCAAATCGATTTCCGAATTCGATCCCAGCAACGCGGTGCTTTATCAAAAGAACGCTGCGGACTATGCGGCGAAATGCCAAGAGCTACATGCTTATGGCAAAAAAGTTCTCGCCACCATTCCCGAAAGTTCGCGGGTGCTGATTTCATCTCACGATGCATTTAACTACTTTGGCCGGGCCTTCGGCTTAAAAGTCATGGGCGTGCAAGGGATGAGCACTGAGTCAGAAGCAGGGCTGCAACAAATCAACGCGCTTGTGGATTTCATTGTCAAAAACGATGTCAAAGCCGTATTTGTGGAGAGTAGTGTATCGCCGAAAAACATCGAAGCTCTCGTTGGTGGAGTTAATGCCCGTGGGAAAGAATTAAGAATCGGCGGCGAGCTTTATTCCGACGCTATGGGCGAGGCGGGAACCTATGAAGGAACGTATCTGGGGATGATCGATCACAACATCACGCTCGTAGCTCGTGCCCTCGGCGGCGTAGCTCCAGAAAAAGGTCACAGTGGCAAACTATCTCATGTCAAATAATCATCACATCCCGGCCCGAACGCGCGGCACCGATCATTCGGCAGACTCGCCCCTTTCCATTCACGATCTCACCGTGGCCTATCATCGTAAGCCGGTGTTATGGGATGTGGATTTAGAAGTGACTGCTGGCAAGCTTATCGGCATCGTAGGGCCGAACGGAGCGGGGAAAAGCACTCTCATCAAGGCGGTGCTTGATCTCCTCCCGCGTGCTTCGGGGCGCATCACGGTCTTCGGGAAGTCTTACAAAGAAAACCGCGCTCGCGTCGGGTATGTGCCGCAACGCGAGAGCGTCGATTGGGATTTTCCCGTGAGTGCGCTCGATGTCGTCACTATGGGTCGATATCGAAAAATCGGTTGGTTTCGTCCCGTTACCCGTAGCCATAAAAATGCGGCCATGGAGGCACTAGATCGCGTGGGCATTGCAAATCTCGCACACCGCCAGATTAGCCAACTTTCAGGCGGGCAACAGCAACGTGCATTCTTAGCTCGTGCCCTCGTTCAAGACGCTGACCTTTACCTCATGGATGAGCCGTTCGCTGCTGTGGATGCTGCTACTGAGACGGCGATCGTCGGGCTATTACAGAACTTGCGCGCGCGCGGCAAGAC